>JACQXG010000016.1 GCA_016208905.1 Nitrospirota bacterium | reverse complement strand
GGGACCTTCTGTGAGTGGTTGCTCAGGTGAACATGTATCTGTCTTAATACCTCCGGAACATATCCATTGACCTGTATTACTGCACTCGCCTGTACCGCAGTTTGTTATATTCCCATACCATAATTCCCCCTCACCGTCTGATGTTGATGAATTGCAGTCATTATCTATGCCGTCGCATGTTTCCACTGCTCCGGGGTTGATTGACGCGTTAGTATCATCACAATCAGGACCCGCAGGATATCCATCTCCATCTGAATCCAGAAGGACTGTTATGTAATCTATCTTTGATAATGTATCCAAGCTCCCATCCGAATCCGTCACTGTAAGTTTTACAGTATAGATACCGGAATCATTATAAACATATGACGGATTCTGGATTGTTGAATCGACAGTGCCGTTATTATCAAAATCCCATTCATAACTTAATGGCTGGTCATTGCCTGCAGAGTTATTGGTAAAATTAACTGTAAGTGATTCAGCTCCGGTCACAGGAGTTCCGCTGAAATCTGCTGTCGGTGAAGAGTCAGAGATATTTGCCGTTGTCAAGTCCTCATGTGTTGCGCCTGCATCATCTGTTACCCTTAATTTCACTGTGTATATTCCTTGTTGATTATAAGAGTGACTCTGAGTCGGCGATGAAGAGCTATAATCGAATATTCCGTCATTATCTATATCCCATTCGTAAATTTCAATAGTTCCGTCAAGATCCGTAGAACCGGACCCATTCAATATTATCGGCTGTCCTTCAGTCCCTGCAAACGGCCCGCCGGAATTGGCGACCGGGCGGTTGGTTATTCTAACAGGAGCAAACTTGTTGATTGTTGAACCGTCTCCTAATTGACCATTAGTATTTTGGCCCCATGCCCACAATGTCCCATCTGATTTCATGGCGGATGAGGTCCACAGACTTACTGTAATAGAGACCCAGGTATCCTCCGTTCCTATCTGCCCTGGCGTGGTTGAACATGGATTGGTCCCACACGTTTCTGTTGAGGTGCGCCCTAATTGCCCGTAACGGTTATAGCCCCAGGACCACAGGGTCCCGTTTGATTTCAGGGCCAGTGTATGAATGCCTTCTGCGGGTGCAATAGACGCCCAGTCATTGTCCGTGCCTATCTGAACAGTCGAGTATTTATCAACTGTTGTCCCGTCTCCTAACTGACCATTCCAGTTGCCGCCCCAGGCCCATAAAGTACCGTTTGATTTCAGAGCCACCGTATGACGGAATCCTGCAAGGACAGAGACCCAATCTCTGTCTGAACCTACCTGTCCCGGATACCTTCTGGTAGTTGTCGTACCGTCACCTAATTGGCCACGGTCATTGATTCCCCATGTCCATAATGTTCCATCTGCCTTGATGGCTGCTGTGTTGTCATGTCCTGATGCCACGGCAATATAATTATTACCAGTGAGTTGCGTAGGAGTATTAAATGAGTAAGGTGTAGAGAATCCTAATTGACCACTGCTATTATCTCCCCATCCCCATAATGTACCGTCTGATCTGAGGGCTATTGTGTCATGGCTTCCAAGGGCAATTGATACCCAAGTGTTATTAGTCCCGATCTGAACAGGGAGGTCCTTCTGGACAAATGTACCGTCTCCAATTTCGCCTTCGACATTCCGTCCCCAGGCCCACAAGGTCCCGTTTGATTTGATTGCTACTGTATGGTGACCGCCGCCGCCTTCTTTTATCAAGTTCCAGTCATTATCAGAATTAACCTGTCCGGGATAGATCAGGCAGGGGATACTATTGCACGTATCTGTTGTATTGCGACCTAATTGTCCTTCTTCGTTGCTTCCAGTAATCCATAACGTTCCGTTCAGTTTCGTAAAAACAGTGTGATAGGTGCCAACTGAGACATAACGCCAATTATTTTCCATCCATATTTGAGCAGGAATATATTTGTCGGTTGTGGAGCCGTCACCAAGCTGACCAAAACCGTTAGAACCCCAGGTTGATAACGTGTGTCCTAATTGAAGTGATATCGAATGATTATGTCCGGCATCAATAGAGACCCAATCATCAGTTGTGCCTATCTGGGTTGGAGATAACCTGTCGGTTGTGGAGCCGTCACCAAGCTGGCCATAACTATTGTAACCCCAGGCCCATAACGTCCCATACGTATTCAGTGCCATGGAGTGATCGCTTCCCGCAGAAATGGCAACCCAGTTGTTATTTGTGCCTATCTTGACAGGGGATAATTTATTTATTGTGGAGCCGTCTCCAAGCTGGCCATATAAATTGTAGCCCCAGGCCCATAACGTCCCGTTTGATTTCAGGGCAATGGTGTGATCGGCTCCCGCAGAGACAGTAACCCACCTGGTATCAGTGCCTATCTGGGTTGGAGATAACCTGTCAGATGTCGAACCGTCACCAAGCTGGCCATAACTATTGTAACCCCAGGCCCATAACGTCCCGTTTGATTTCAGGGCAATGGTGTGATTGTCTCCAGCAGATATGGCGACCCATTCGTTGTCTGTGCCGATTTGGACAGGTGTGCTTATGTCAGTGGTTGAGCCATCACCTAATTTTCCAAAACTGTTAGATCCCCAGGCCCATAACGTCCCATTTGATTTCAGGGCCACTGTGTGATTACTTCCAGCAGATATGGCAATCCAGTTAGTTTCTATCCCGATTTGGACAGGGGTGCTTGTGTCAGTAGTTGTGCCGTCACCCAACTGGCCAAAGCTGTTAGATCCCCAAGCCCATAAAGTGCCATTTGATTTCAGGGCAATGGTGTAATTGTCTCCAGCAGATATGGCAACCCATTTGTTATCTGTGCCGACCTGGACAGGGGCGCTTGTGTCAGTAGTTGAGCCGTCACCAAGCTGACCAAAGCTGTTAGATCCCCAAGCCCATAATGTCCCATTTGATTTGAGCGATATTGAATGTGCAAAACCCGCTGCAATCTTCGAAGATGCTGCTAATGATACCATAGGTATGAGTTGCACCAGAGCAAAGGCAATAATCAGATGCAATTTTATCTTATTCTTAATGTAAAAAATAAATCTTAAAATTTTCATATTTGCTTTGTGAAGATAACAGTATAATTAAGATGTTAACATTATGCTAGTTAGTCATTAATAAGTTAGCAAATTTAATACCAAGATATAACACTTTGATTTTACAGGCATCAGCAAAAATATAATACCATTATATGTTAACTTAACTTACACTTTTTTAAGTTTACTTAACACTTCTTAAAGAAAAAAGAACTTCTTAAGAGCCTGAAAGAAGTTCTCCTTTTGAAAGAATTAAAGGGTTAGAAAGCCTATAATTCCACAACATAAAAGGAGAACAAAAATATGCAATCAAAATGTACCGCAAAAATTTAAATTAATAAAGCAGGGATCAAGTTCACGCGCAAGAAGATAACAACATACAGTTTCAAGTAGTTCTTTTTAGAGTTGATTCTTAACCAGCCTCTCTTCTTTAAAATTGACACGCTCATTTTAACGTTCTCATTACGAAAAAAGCCAATATAATAGTCTTCTTCACTAAAGTAAATATTGAAATGTCCGATTAAATTACTATAAAAAAACAGTTGAATAGTACAAGCTTACTAGTTCATGGAGGGAAACTATTGTTGTGAGAGACGTCTTTGTGTAACTTCAATATTCTCAGGAGGGTAACAAAATGAATCAGGAGATTAATCTTACTGACGCAAATATAGAATTTGAGGAAAAAGTTTACGTTATGGCAGATGAAGTTCTTAGTATCTTAAAGGAATTGTCCCTGGAGAATAAAAAGCAGATAAGCGGCAAGGCCATAGCCGAAAAGATGATCTGGAGAGATTCAGTCAAAAATTTACTGTTTGTTAACAGGGGCACTGCTTCAAAAGAAGAAATAGAGCCAGACTGTCTGAAAGAGTTGTCCAACACTCTCCTGGGCAGACTCACTGATCTTATGCCCTCTTCCATAACAGAAAAACTCAGTGACCTGAAAGAAAAGCTTCATAATAAAGAGATCGCTGGCGGTTCCCGGGAATGGTTAGATTCGCCGATTAAAATTGTCAGGAAATATATAGACTCCCTTGTTCTCCGGAACAGCGATCTTGAGAACTTCATTCAGCAGACGATGAATTATCTTGCAGAAACTGAAGGGAATATAATAAGTGAATCGACTTCGCAGCATCAAAGATTAAAAGATGACAGAATCTTTGAAGATAATATATCTGAAAACATGGGTTACATAAAAAACAATATAAATAACTCCAATGATTTCAATTCGGTTAAGATGGCGCTTATGAGCAAAATAGAGAATATTAACCGGGGAATCGAAATAAAAAGAGACCGGGACATGCAGCGTTTGAAAGAGACTGAGAACACTCTTGAGAAGATGAGCAAGCGCATGTTGGAAATTAAACGTGAAGCCGATGATATAAGAAAGCGGTCCCAGGAGCTGGAAGTCGAAACATTTCAGGACAATCTTACAGGTATATATAATCGGAGGGCATATGATCAAAGAATGATAGAAACACTTGCCAATTTTGAGCGTTATAATGTCCCCGCTTCTCTGATGATCTGTGATATAGACTTTTTTAAAAAAATAAATGATACATACGGCCATAATGTCGGGGACCTTGCCCTGAAAAAACTCGCCTCACTGCTTAAAGAGAGACTCAGAATAAATGATTTCGTATCCAGATACGGCGGAGAAGAATTTGCAGTTATCCTTCCGCATACGGATTTAAACGGGGCAACACTGGCCGGGGAAGGCATTCGCTCTTATATTGACAAGTCCGTCTTTTCCTATAAAAATCAAAAAATCTCCCTTACTATAAGTGTAGGAGTCAGCGCCTTCAGGAAGGGAGATAACGGCAATACTGTATTTGAAAGGGCCGACAGCGCCCTCTACCTTGCCAAGAGGTCCGGCAGGAATCAGGTCAAGAGCGAGAATGACACGCTTAATGAGTGCGCAAATATTGAATGCGCGTAACTACTCAGGTTGTAGTCTATTAGACTGTAGTCTGTTAGCAAAAAACAATCGGAACTAAGGGTACAAAGCGTGCCTCATCCAGCGACTAACGCGCCTACTGTTGGTATTTTCCAGTTGCTAATAGACTAAACACCTTCAGACTATCCACCTGAATAGTTACGATTAAAGTAATCAAAATAATGTACCGATAATTACGCATAAGATGATTGTATGTTTTTGATTTCATCTTGAATTCAAATATGCTTGATCGTAAAGCTTGCTCATATTAAAGAATTAAATTATTAACCAGATTAGAGGTCGCTAATGCATACAGCAAGACTTAATAAATTATTAAGAGATATCACTGATGAAGATGCCTCAAAGAGGCGTTCTGCTGCAGAAGCCCTTTCAGATGGCGATGAAAGGGCCGTCTATCCGTTGATCAAGGCGCTGCGAGATGATAATTTTGGAGTACAGGATGCGGCAATGCGCTCCCTAATGAACATAAAAGGGGAAACTACCGCATATATGGTGCTGCCGCTTCTGCGGGAAAACTCCTTCCTGAGAAACACCGCAATATTAATCTTAAGAGAGATGGGCACAATTACCGTTCCGCTGCTGCAAATTCTTTTGAATGACAGAGATGATGATGTAAGAAAATTTGCTCTGGATCTTATACATGATATTCAACAATGCAGTTATCCTGAAAAACTGGTTGAAATGCTCACAGGCGACACGAATGCGAATGTACGTGCAGCAGCCGCAAAAACAATAGGCAGGCTGCAGTTAAAAAAAGCCTTACCGCAACTCACAGCCGCCTTAAAAGATGAAGAGTGGGTTTGTTTCTCAGCGCTCGAAGCCCTTATCGATTTAAAAGAAGAAGAAGCGATAAGCTCTATTGTTGATCTCTTGAACAGTCCTTCTGAGACAATAAGATATGCAGCTATTGAAGCCCTTGGGAAAATCGGCTCTCATAATGCAGTCCAGTCCATTTCAGATCATATATCAAGGGCAGAAGGATTTGAAAAAAAGGCGGCCATAAGAAGTCTTGTCCAAATAGGAACTGTTCCTTCAATGCCGGGAGTATCAGATGCACTTATTGATATGTTAGCGGACGATGACTGGGATGAGAAATTTACTGCAATTAAAGGACTCGCAGCGCTAAAAGACGAGACCGCTATTTATCATATGATTGACGCGGCCGGTTCACTTGATCTCTCCGATCCTGAAAGCGAAGATAAACTGACTATTATCAAGGAAGCTATTTATGGTTTAGGATGCACATCCTCACTCATAGATCTGCTTAATGATGCCTCCGTCAAATATCGGGGAAAAGTCGCAGCTATTGAAATAATCGGCGATCTGAAATGCAAAAATGCAGTGACGATTCTAATTGATCTTTTGAAAAGCGATTACAGGGATGTTAGAAGATCAAGCATAAAATCACTCAGCCAAATAGAGAGCGACGAGGCAAAAAACTGCCTCATGGAGGCAATTGCCGATCCCGACAGCCATGTCAGGAAAACGGCTGTAAGCAGCCTTGGAAAAATAGGAGACATGACGGCCTTTGAGCCTCTTATGAAGATGCTGCAAAATGAAAAATATAATGACGTTATCGATGAATTCATAAATGCGCTAATAAATATAAATCCCGATTTATTTTTATCGCGCATAAATGAATTAAATGATAATATTCGCGAGATGGCCACAAAGTTCACATCAGAATTGAATTCGGGGTACACATGTTAAATATACACATTTCCGAATCATCATTTAGAGATCTCAGAGACTATATATATGATAATAGTGGCATCTATGTAAGCGATAGCAAAAAATATCTGATTGAAAACAGGCTTTCAAGAATACTACAGGAAAAAAAACTTAACAGCTTTGAAGATTATATCAAGCTGTTAAAATTCAGCCCAAACGGAGATGAACTCACAAGGCTTTTTGACGCCGTAACCACTAATGAAACTTACTTCTTCAGGGAACCTCAACAATTAAACGTATTTTCCGAAAGTATTTTCCCGAAAGTGTTTGAACAAAAGAAGGGTGTTAAAAACATAAGAATATGGTCGGCTGCATGTTCCACGGGGGAAGAGCCTTATACAATTTCTATGATGCTTATGGAAAAGCATTTATCAACTAATCAATTTGAGATTTTAGCATCAGACCTGAGCACAGGGGTTTTAGAGTCTGCAAAGAGGGCTATTTACAATTCTTATTCAGTGAGAAATATACCTGAATCCTATCATAAAAAATATTTTACAATCAGCGGCCAGTCCTATACCCTGAATGCTTCCGTCAAAAACACTGTCAAATTCATGAAGGCCAATCTTATAGACAATAAGAATTTAAAATCATTTCGCGGGATGGATATTATTTTCTGCCGGAATGTACTTATATACTTTGATACCAAGTCAAAACAGAAAGTGGTTTCAAATCTTTATGACAGTTTAAATCCCGGGGGCTATTTATTAATCGGTTCCTCAGAAAGTCTTCATAATGTGACAAGGGCTTTCAGGCCCTGCGTAATAGATAAAGTCATTATGTATCAGAAGGTATGAAAATGAATAAATTTAAAGAGACACCAAATATCAATAATTATGAATTCCGGTTAACATCAGGTGAATTGAGATGAAAATAATGATTGTAGACGATTGTCAAACTACAAGAAAACTGCTCGGACATTATTTGAAATCCAGGGGCTATTCCGTAGTGTTTGCTGAAAATGGCCTCGATGCCCTGGAAAAACTTGGGGCAGACACGGTCAATCTTATTCTCACAGATCTTAACATGCCTTATATGGACGGTATGGAATTAATAAAAACCCTGCGTTCAGATCCTAATTTATCAGATATCCCTATCCTGATGGTTACAACTGAAAATGATGAGATAGAGAGAAAGAAGGCTTACAGTAACGGGGCAAACGGGTATCTGGTAAAACCTGTAACAGGAGACGCAATTGCGCAAAATATTAAGGACATCATAAAACAGATTTTCACCAAAGGAGGAATTCAACATGGCTGATTTAAGCATTAAAGTACTCGTAGTCGATGATTTTTCAACAATGAGAAGAATTGTAAAAAACCTTCTAAGACAAATTGGATATTCTAACATTGATGAGGCTGAAGACGGGGCCCAGGCATTTTCAAAGTTAAAAAATGGAGGATATGGCTTTGTCGTCAGCGACTGGAACATGCCTAATATGGATGGTCTTGAACTTATAAAAGCGGTACGAAGCGATCCTGAACTGAAAGGGCTGCCCATTCTTATGGTTACTGCAGAGGCTGAAAAAGAAAAAGTCATTACCGCCATTCAGGCAGGCGTCAACAATTATATTGTTAAACCATTTACAGGGGAAGTTTTAAAGGAAAAGATGGACAAAATAATTGAAAGACTTCAGGCGCAGCAGTAAGAAGCATTGTATGGAGACTATATAATGAATGATGAAATGGAAGAAATAATATCCGAGTTCATTACGGAAGCGGAGGAATCCCTTGACAGGATAGAGCCATTATTTGTTGAGCTTGAGCAAAAAGGTGAGGACAAGGAACTTCTTAATGATATTTTCAGGTCTATGCACACCATCAAAGGCGCTGCAGGTTTCCTGGGTTTTCAACCAATAGTAGATGTAGCTCATACATCTGAAAATATAATGAAGAAACTCAGAGAAGGGGAAATATCAATATCAAAAAAGATAATGGACGTGATTCTTAAATCCGTTGATATGCTTAAACTGCTGCTTGCGCATTTAAAAAATAAAGATGGTATTGAAGAAAATGTTGCTCCCCTGGTTAAAGAATTGGAATCTGCTTTAAATAATGCCATATCTGTTTCCGGCGGAATCGGAGAAGCGGCACAAAAAGCAGACCCGGTTGGGACCGCAGCTCAGGAAATCAGATCATCTGAGACTGCGGAACAATTGACCGCTGCTATCGTTCAGACGTCTGAAGAGCCCAAACCCAGGCCTGACATTACCGTTGCTGCCGATAGCGCCATGCAAGAATCCGAAGAAAAAGTGCAGGCCTCTCTTCCGGAGGACCAAAAATTAAAGGAAGCTGCGCAGAAACCAAAGGACACAGCGCATAATTTAAGAGTAGATATTGAACGGATAGACAAGGTAATGGACCTTGCAGGTGAAGTGGTCCTGGTCAGAAACAGGCTCTTAAATATATCCAATTACTTTGACCAGAAATATTCGAATGATTCACAAACCGAGACACTGATGGAGACCGTGTCATTCCTGGATAGAGTTACTTCAGATTTGCAGCTCGCTGTAATGAAAATACGTATGCAGCCCATTAAAAAAGTCCTCTCTAAATTCCCGAGACTTGTAAGAGACATGTCTGCTTCCGTCAACAAAGATGTTGAGCTGATAATTTACGGTGAAGGTACAGAGGTTGACAAATCAGTCATTGAGCATATTGGAGACCCTTTAACACATATAATGAGGAACTCCCTGGACCACGGCCTTGAACCCACCGAAGAACGCTTGGCCAAGGGCAAGCCTGCTAAGGGTAAAATCATAATAAACATATTTCAGAAGGGCAACCAGATCGTTATTGAAATTTCAGATGACGGAAAAGGCATGGATGTAGAAAATCTAAAGAGAAAAGCCGTTGAAAAAGGTCTCTTGACTGAAGAAGAGGCAAATAAAATGTCTGACGATGCTGCCACTGAAATTATTTTTATGCCGGGATTTTCTACCAAAGAAGTAGCAACAGAACTCAGCGGCCGCGGTGTCGGCATGGACGTTGTAAAGACCAATATATCCCTTCTGAACGGGTATGTTGAAATATCAACTGAAAAAAATGTGGGTACAACATTTAGAATATGTATTCCTCTGACCCTGGCGATAATTCAGGCATTAATGGTCGAGGTTTCAGGATGTAAATACGCAATCCCTCTTTCACCCATCGAAGAAACTCTTAAGATCTCAAAAAAGGAAATTAATAATATTACAGGCCAGAACGTAATAGTTATACGTGATAAAATATGTCCTTTATTCGAATTAAACAGCCTCCTTGGCAACAGATATAACGGACATGAAGAAAACGAGTCAGATCATAAATACATTGTAGTTATTGCCTTGGGTGATAAAAGGTTCTGTATTGCAGTCGACAAACTTCTTGGACAGGAGGAAGTAGTTATAAAAACACTCGACGGAATAGACACGACGTCGTCTAACGTACTTGGAGCAACAATAACCGGCGACGGGAAAGTTGTATTCATCCTTGACGTTACCGGTATGTCAAGAAATCTTCTGGGATCGGGAAAAGGTTAATTCAAGTGAGAAATTTAACGGAGTTATTTATTAATGATAACTTATCAGGAATAATAATTAAGTACACTCAATCAAAAAGGGGGCGGGCAAGTGAAATTTGATATTCCTTTTATCGGCAATTTTGCAATCAGTATCAGAAAAAAACTTTTGATAGGAATAATTCCATTTTCTTTATTGATAGGCCTGATTACAGTGGGGACATTTTTTTATAATTCGAATGTCCTGCGCCTTACAGAAAGCTCCCCTGAAGTAGCTGAATCACATTTTCTGATCCAGTACCTTGCGAAATCCAAAGACGCTGTTAAAACTGCATCTGTCGTTGAAATGCAAAAGCTCCTTGAGAACCGGGAGCAGATTGAATCAGCTTTAAAGAATTTAAAAGACCTTTCAGAAGACAAAAGGATAAGTGAAATCGAAAGACTGTTCCAGCAATATTTTGAGAGGTCAAAACCGTTATTAACTAACTCATCTGAGCAGGCCATAACGAATGCCGGCAGCGAGTTGACTGAAATCATCAATAAAGCGGAGGACAAAATCAATGGGTTTTATCATATTAAGCACAATTTGTTAATGGAAAACATACTGACAATCAGAAAGTCCTCGCTCGGATCAAGGTATTTCATTTTATTAATAACTATATTGACAGTCCTTTCAGTTATCGCTGCAGTTTACCTGACTCACAGGGACTATGGCAGTTCTGTTGATAAAATTGTTGAGATTGCCCAGGCAATTTCTAAAGGAGATTTAACTGCCCGTAATATAAATGTTACGACCCATGATGAACTTGAGAAATTCGGTGACTCTTTAAATAATGTAAAATATAATTTAACCAACATCGTCATTAAAATCAAATCTACAATAAATAAATTATCTTCCTTTGCAGATAATTTATTGTCCTCTTCTGAAATTATAAGTAAAGATACAAGAATACAAGTAGAAAATACAGGCAAAGTTGCCAGCGCCGTCGAAATGATGAGTATTGTAGTATACGACGTGACCAGAAACTCTACCAACGCAGCCAAATCCGCAACAGAAGCCGCAGAACTGGCAACCAGAGGCGGCACTGTTGTCGCCGAGACTATTAACGGCATGAATAAAATATCTCAATCAGTAAACAGATCTGCAGGCACCATTACAATACTGGGAGAGAGATCTGAACAAATCGGTGAAATTATTAAGGTAATAAACGATATAGCCAACCAGACCAATCTGCTTGCATTGAATGCAGCAATTGAGGCGGCACGCGCGGGAGAACAGGGAAGGGGTTTTGCAGTAGTTGCAGATGAGGTCAGGAAATTGGCTGAGAGAACGACATCAGCCACCAAAGAAATTGGAGACATGATAAAACATATCCAGGAAGAGACAAGAAATGCGGTGGAATCCATGCAATCTGCGACCAAAGAAGTTGAGGAAGGAGTTAAGCTGGCAAATCAGGCTGATGATTCCTTAAAGCAAATAATGGGTTCAGTCCAAAACGTAATGGATATGGTACAGCAGATCGCTGAATCTGCCAGACAGCAAAGCTCTACAGGTGAAGACGTTTCTTCCAACCTGCAGCAGATATTCGATGAAAACCAGCGGACTGCGGATATAGCCCAGGAATACTTCGGAACAACAAAAGAATTAAATGTGCTTTCCGAGGAGCTTAAGTCTGTGATTGCCAATTTCAAGGTCAATAATGGTAATAGTGAAACCGTATCATAAATTCAGGAGGTTTCCGTGCAACAGTTTATAGGATTTAATATCAACTCAAGTGAATATATGATTCCTATCTTAAAGGTCCGCGAAATAATCAGTATGCCTTCCATAACTGCCCTGCCCCACCTGCCATCATACGTGAAAGGGGTTACAAACCTGAGAGGAAGCATTATACCAATAGTAAATCTGAAATATCTGCTTAATTCATATGCCAGTGAAGGCGATGGGAATACTGTAATAGTGCTTGCAACCGGAAAAATCATATTCGGTATTATTGTTGACGGGATTACCGGCGTTGTTAAAGCAGATGAATCCGATATTGAGCCCCCCGAGAATTTTTTTAATAATAACATTGACAATATAGAGGGTGTTGCAAAACTAAATAATAAACTCATCGTTTTGCTCAATACAAAAAAACTGCTTCCCCTTGATGATATGAGTCTCTTTGAAGATGCCATTGTTGAGGTTAACGAGACAGATAACGGAAACAGCGTTGAAATTACCAGGGAGATCGATACTATAGGGGGCAAGGTAATTATAAAGGAAATGCATGACGCGAAGCAGTATTTTAGCGACAAAATCAAACAAAACGACCCGAAACAGAATGCATATAACATGATATTAAACTTTATGAACGCCCTGTCAGACCATGAATATCAAAAGGCGGAGGTCATCGTCGAACAGTTAGTCAAGGAAACAGATACGGGTCTTTTCAGGGAAGTTGGAAAAATAACGAGAAAACTTCATGACTCTCTTGAGGAATTCAAAGGCTCAATTGACAGCGGACTCCAGAGGCTTACAAAAGATGATGTCCCTAATGCCATTGATAAACTTCAATTTGTCATTACAAAGACGGAAGATGCCGCCAACAAGACCATGGGAATAGTCGAGAGATATTTTGAAGAGTCCAATGAATTTACGAGACATGTCGAGAACTTAAAAGGGAATGATGAAAGCGTAAACTATCTCAGAATTTTCAAAGACTCACTGGATAATGACATGACTACAATTCTTACCGCGCAGCAGTTTCAGGATATTACGGGCCAAACTATTAAGAAAGTAATTGACCTTGTAAACCAGGTTGAAGTCGAGATGCTTACTTTAATAACAAAATTCGGCATGCAGGTCAAGACTGAACCGGCGAAAACTGCAGTTGCAGCCGGATCAGATCAAGCCGCTATGACTGACAGCGAAGGAAAAATGGCTGAAAAGGTCACTCAGTCTGACGTTGAAGCCCTATTAAATGATTTTGGTTTCTAAAGAAAGTAAATGAAAATAGTGCGTCAGAAGAAGCATGAAAAAAATAGCATTTAATTATTTCACATATTATATGGAGGTCATGTTATGAAAACCACGGGAAATGGTGCAGTAGCAAACGAAGAGCTGCAACAGTTTGTTACATTCACTCTTAATAATGAGGAATATGCCGTAGACATCCTGAATGTTCAGGAAATAAACAGGATAACAGAAATAACGAGAGTTCCCAATTCACCGGACTATGTTGAAGGAGTTATCAATTTAAGGGGTAAAGTAATACCTGTTGTAAATCTGAGAAAAAAATTCAATTTTAAAGAAAAACAAACAGACGATACATCCAGAATTATTATTATGGAAATAAACGGAATAACGAATGGAGTTATCGTAGATTCCGTATCCGAAGTGCTGAGAGTCCCTAAAAGCATAATAGATCCGCCTCCTCCTATGTCTGCGGATTTCAGCAACAAGTTTATAAAAGGCATAGCAAAGATGAAAGACAGACTTATAATACTTATTGATATTGATAAGCTCATAGGCGGAGCTGTTCATTTATAAAAGCAGTATGCTCATCACATATATTGCAGTATATATTGAGCATTAACTTTATCTGCTAAAAAAGGGGTCGCATAATGATCAGGGTCTTAATCGTTGATGATTCCGGGTTTATGAGAAATGCTATCTCCAGCATGATATCTTCTGACCCTGAGATTCAGGTGGTAGGCATCGCAAGAGATGGCATTGAAGCAGTGGAAAAGGTAGCCTTGCTGAAGCCGGATATCGTTACACTTGATGTTGAAATGCCAAGGATGAACGGCATTGAGGCGCTTAAACAGATAATGGCAAAATATCCGCTTCCTGTATTAATGGTCAGTTCAATAACTACAGAAGGAGCTAAGACCACACTTGACGCGCTTGAGATCGGGGCCGTCGATTTTATACCCAAAAACCTTGCAGACCTCTCCATAAACATCATAAAAATCAAAGAAATATTAATTGATAAAATTAAGACTATCGGCAGAAAAGGACTTGTTAGAAACATTGCCCGTAAATCTTATAAACCGCTTGCTATGCCGTCACAAACCCAGCATATTTCACATAGGAGAATAAGTGTTGTTGCTATAGGGTCATCTACCGGAGGTCCCAAGGCATTACAAAATATAATCACCATGATCCCGAAAGATTTCCCCGTCCCTATTCTTATAGCCCAGCACATGCCGCCGTCTTTTACAGGACCTTTTGCAGAGAGATTAAATCAGCTAAGCGCTGTTGAAGTCAAAGAGGCCGAACACGGTGAACCTATTAAAAAAGGAGTAGTATATATAGCTCCCGGCAGAGGCCATATGGAAATTATTCGCAGGAAATTAACTGAAACCTCAATTTCAATATCCGAAGGCAGAGGTGAATATATCTATAGGCCGTCCGTTGACCTGCTCATGCTTTCAGTTGTTGAAAACTTCTCAGGACATGTACTTGGCGTAATTCTTACAGGACTTGGAAATGACGGTTCAAAAGGGATGAAAGAAATCAAAAATAAAGGCGGCAGAACAATAGCTGAAAGTGAAAAAACATGTATTGTTTATGGAATGCCCCGATCAGTTATAGAAGCCGGAAATGCAGATAAGATCGTACCTCTGGATGAAATCGCAGGAGAGATCATTAACTCAGTGTAATACTGCCATTTTTTATTTTTGTCATGCCCGAAGTCTGTAATCGGGCATCCAGAACTTATTAAAAAGACTGGATTCCCGCTCAGAAGATTGCGGGAATGACGGCCAAAGAAAAAGATCATTAACCCGATGCAGAGCTTCGAGGAATTCTTTTGATTAAAGTTTTAGTCCTAAATGTCGATAAAGATACAACAAAGTATTTCATTGAGAACTTTCGATAAGAGATATTGATAATGATTAAATCATAAACAAAAAAGGGGGTCAGAAAATGCCAAGATTAAATTGCTGGGAAATAAAAAGGTGTGGCAGAGAGCCCGGGGGAAACAAGAATGGTGAACTCGGAATCTGTCCGGCAGCCAGAGATGCGTCGTGTACCGGAATTAACAGCGGGAAAAATGCCGGCCGTATATGCTGGGCCATAGCCGGTACATTCTGCGGTGGTAAAGTACAGGGAGACTTTGCACAAAAATCCGTATCCTGCATGTCTTGTGAAGTATTCAAACAGATCAAAGCTGAAGAAGGTTCAGAGAACTTCGTCTTGTTAAAACCAGGACAGGTTTATCACGCTAACGCCAGATAACATATCCAATTCTCAATCCGATAATTAGCAGGGGCACGCTGCAGCGTGCCCCTGCTTTGTTCATGACCAGTGATAATCAGTTAGAAATCTTCACTGATCCGCGTCTTACCGTTTCAGATTCACCAGTTCCTGCATCAACTCATCTGATGTGGATATGACCCTTGAATTCGCCTGGAAGCCTCTCTGGGCCAGGATCATCTTAACAAACTCCTCGGCAAGGTCTACATTGCTCAATTCAAGAGTATTTGAAAGGACCGTACCCGTGCCTGATGTTCCCGGCGTGCTGATTATAGGCTGTCCTGAATCGGTAGATTCTGCATAGAGACCTCTCCCCTGCTTATTAAGTTCTGTAGGAGCAACAAATTTTGCAAGCGCTATCTGGGCAATGCCTCTCGTCTGTCCATTAGTAAAGATACCTGTCATCGTTCCATCCTGAGAGATTGTTATACTCTTTAATGAGCCGGAGGAATAACCATCCTGGTTCTGGAATGAAGTGGCAGAAGCAGCAGCATACTGCGTGGTGCCGTCCAGACCGGTGCCACTTTCGGCTATTGAGGTGCCGAAATCAAAGGCTATAGTCTGATTCTGGGTAGAGCCGCCTGTAAAATCAAATCCGCCTAATGGATATGTTATAGCGCTTTCAGAGGTTAGAGCGCCGTTTGAATTAAAGTTTAATGTACCGTTTGCCTGTACTTCCGTTGAACCGCTAAATGAATCAGCGGCATTGACGACTGCATTCCAGGTCCAGGTATTCGCGGCAGTTTTCGTAAAGTAGACATTGAGAACATGTCCGCTTCCAAGAGAGTCATAGACGGTGATTGAGCTTGAAAAATTGGAAGTGCCGCTGGGATCTGTTATGAGAAATCCTCCGGCAATAGCAGATGCCGTTGAGTCAAGATTCGCTGATGTTGTCACAGTGCCGGTATCATTAGGCTGACTATTGACTGAAGATACGTTGATGTCCCCAAGACCGCTTGTATTTCCTAATGCGTCTAATGAGTAGCCCTGCAGATTAATTCCGCCGGAATTTACCACATAACCGTTTTTATCAACGCTGAACTGCCCGGCCCTTGAGTAATAAGTCCCTGACGAATCGTTTAATATGAACAGGCCATCTCCGTCAACAGCCAAATCGAGCACACTTGCGGTATTCTCAAATGTGCCCTGTGTAAATTGCGGCTTAACATCGCTCAGTAATACTCCTCGGCCAACCTGTGATTCTCCGAGCTGCTGACTAAGAATGTCTCCAAAAGCCGCCCTGCTGGACTTGAATCCTATTGTGTTCATATTTGCGATATTATCACCGATTACCGAGAGCGCCGTACCATTAGCGTTCATTCCGCTGACTGCTGTAAATAATGATGTTAGGGCCATGTTAAATCCTCCTTTATCCTATTGATTTAATATCACTAAGGTTAATTTTTGCGCCGCTGTCCAGTATTATGAATGTAAAACCTTTCTCGAACAACACTTCTTTAACAGTCCCTGAAGCGCTGGTCTGGGCATGGACCGGATTGCCCGAAGCATCCTGGGCATCTACTCCAAAAGTATATAAGCCTTCAGACAGCTGATTACCGTTATCGTCTTTCCCGTCCCAAACATAATTTTGAGCGCCGGCATTTTTTGCAGTGAGGTTATCTGTCCTGACAAGCTTCCCTGAACTATCATAAATTGTGATTTCCACTGATGAAGCATCATCTGAAAGTTCATAATACATATCAGCATTATTTGTAAGATAAGCTGTATTCCCGTCTGCTTTTACTGACTTGCCTATAAGATTAGCAATCGACGCATTCTGCATCGACTGCTGAAAAACGAGCACATCATTTAAGGTACTGTTGATATTAGCCAGTTCTTCCAGTGAGCTGAATTGAGAAAGCTGGGCGGTAAACTCTGTGTTGTCCATGGGATTCAGCGGGTCCTGCTGACTCAACTGCATAAGGAGCAGGTTCAGAAAATCCTGCTTTCCAAGAGCGTTGCCTCCTTTGGCTCCATCGGAATAAGGGGTTGCACTGCCGATGCTTGCTATTGTAGAAATATCCATATGTCCTCCTTCCTATTTAAAATCAAATATCATGCAAAAATATTTACAAGACCGCTGCCAGGGAGATCTTTTTGTGTTTCATGTAAATGTTCATTGACCTGTCCGTTGTTAAAAGAGAAATCATCCCCCTCGTTCTCTCTCCTGTCCTTTAATGCTATAGAAAACTCTCCGACGCTGACTCCGTCCTTATTAAGACTGTCTATAATATGCTGTATATTATTTTCAAGGAACTCCCTGACCACATTGTCTGATGTATTAATGTGAACATTGACCATGCCTTTGTCCATGCTGAGATTGATATTTAACTTGCCGAAATTATCATGCTCAACAGTAACACCCATCTTATTATTGTCCTTTATCACATAAACAACATTATCCAGTAATTCCCTGAACGCCGGTGTTTTTGCGGCATTAACAGATAAGGTATGTTTGATAGATCCTGCTGCATCGCTTGAGGTATTTGTATTGTTAAGAAGATTTATATTATTGGCAGCAGAATCATGCCCTGAATTATATAAAGACTTTGCAAGATTAAATGAGTCATTTCTCGGACTGTGTCCATTATTAAACTGATCTGATAATCCGGACATCAGTTTATTGTTCAGTCCTTCAGCGACGATATTCTTTTCCTGTACATTCAGATCACCAGCTTTATTACTTTGAACATTATTCATCTGCCTTAATGCTTCATTTATTAATTCAGCCTGAGCAATCATTTCCTTTTTTAATAGCGGAGTATCAGCTTTAGAAACGTTTGACTCCGCTTTAACTTTAATCGCCTGATCAGCCGATAAAGCACTTACATCTTCTTTTACCTGATCACTTGAACCTGACAGGTTAAACAGCTTATTCAGCAGATGACCAATCTTTAAGCCGTCTTTAGAGTTCGGATTCTTCCCTTCTCCGGCTGATTCAATATTTATTAATTCATTGAGTTCAGGCCCACCTTCAGTCCCTGCAGCATACTTGTTTATCAGTTCATTCAACAATGCCCCGATTTTCAAACCATTTTCAGAATCAGTTCCAGTCCCCGCTTCGCCCGCAGCATACTTGTTTATCAGTTCATTCAGCAATGCCCCGATCTTCAAACCATTGCCGGACTCAGTTACAGCTTCGCCTGCAGCATACTTGTTTATCAGTTCCTTCAACAATGCCCCAACCTTCAAACCATTGTCGGACTCAGTTACAGTCTCTGCATCTTTGGTGTCCCTGCTCTGCGTTTCTGCATCTTCAATTCTCTGACGGTCTTGATCCTGCCGGATTTCTTTCATTCTATTCTCAACATCTGCTGAACATTGACTGCATGCAGAGTCATCCGCTTTCAATCTATCGTCCTGTTTCATCCTGCTTTCATAATGAATATCTTCTTTACGTGATTTATTACCGGCAGCCTTCAAATGCTCGTCCCTGACTATAGAATCAAATTTTGGTTTTGCAGCAGAAGGTTTGTAGTGTGAATAATAATCAGACCGGGGGGTTATTTTCATTTCCGGCATGCTGTTAATTAATATGTCCACGCCGGACAATGAGCAAGAGGCATGCCAGAAACTTTCCGGATCCGGCCGGTGTCCATCACCAGCAGTAAAGGGCTTATTATCAATGTAATTAAAGCTGCATGCCGATAACCGGCAACCGTTCATAGTTGAGGCCCGGGATAATAATATAGAAAATGTTTCTGATATGGGAAAGTTTTTCCATGCAGCGATAACGCATAATGTTCTCTTCTTTTCCATAATCGAGTAGGGTAAGGTGAGCAGATCAAACTCACCTTAGCCCTCTCACAGAACCGTACGTACGGGTCTCGTATACGGCTCCTGTTTATTCGTCCCTCCTAAACCGAGACAGGAATCCCGGTATGTACTGAACAGAGATCAAAGAGTCCGAGTTCCCTGAGGTATTTGTTAGGTATCGCAAAGCTGGCCAGAGGACTTGCGGCATTTCTCCACGAATTCATTTTTATTGCCTTGAATTCGCCTCTGTAACCAAGCTGCCTCAGCCTCCGGTGAAGCCTCGTCGGCTTTTTCCATAACGCCAGTTGCTTGGCTCTAAGCCGTCTTCTGACCCATCCCGACAGTTCCTTAAATACCTCTTTGCAGTTTGCTATTCTGAAGTAATTTGCAAATCCCCGGACAAGCGGGTTCAGATCAGCTATGACCTTCCCCAGATTGACCGGAGAATTCCTCCGGGTTATTTTCTTCACCTTTTCCTTGAACGCCCGTATCTTCTTGTCCTGTATCCCGGTGAAGCCTGTGCGGATTACTACCCCCAAAAACTTCACTCCTTCACTGCTGTGCACGATGTGGGTCTTCTGCTGATTTACGGTGAGCTTTAATTTCCCCTCCAGATAGCGTGTTGCCTGTTTCAGGGCGTTCTCCGCCGCACTCTTTGACCGGGTGAAGATCAGTGTATCATCAGCATACCTGACAATTCGTTGCTTCCGACTTTTCATATACTGGTCGAATGCATCAAGGTAGACATTCGCAACCAAAGGGCTGATTACTCCTCCCTGTGGACTGCCCTCTGTACTCGCCTGCCATCCCTCTTCTGTCATCACTCCGCTTTGCAAAAACATCCTCAGCAGTTTCAATATGCTCCCGTCTGTTACACGTTTACGAAAGGCCTCTATGATAATGTCATGATCCAACGTGTCGAAACACTTCGTCAAATCCATGTCCACTACCCATTGCCTCTCATAGTTACGGATAAACATCGTTGCCTTGGCTATGGCCTGATGACAGCTCCTGCCCGGTCGATATCCATAACTTGACGGGTGAAACTCAGGGTCATATATCGGCTGCAAGATTTCCAACAAAGCCTGCTGTACTACCCGGTCTCGTACCGATGGAATTCCGAGCTTCCTCTTTCCACCTCCGGCTTTGGGTATTTCCACCCTTTTTACCGGCTGCGGCCTGTAGCTCTTTCCCCTCAGTTCTTTTAGAAGCATCTCAAGGTTCTTCTGCAAATCACAGGCAAAGTCCTCTATTGTCTGCCCGTCCACTCCGGCAGCTCCTTTGGCTGTCTTTACCTTAAGAAATGCTTTGTGCAGCCTCTCTTCTGATATCATCCTGTCATAGAGACTGTAATATACCCTTGTCATGCTCCCTCCTGCGTCTCCTTCCACTTGACCAGCATGCCATGCTTTCGGTCCTTCTCCTGATTCAGTCGCCTTCTATCCCTTTCGGGCAATTTACAACCGGTGCATCAGGTTACTCCGGCGAACAACCCTTTTCAGCAGAGCGCCTTTAACAACATTACCGCCAATAAGGTCTCCCGCCACGTCTGGCGGCTTGTGTTCAACACTACATCACGGTCAGCTTCCGGAAACCTTCAAATAAACTTCCTCCCTTCGCATTCTGATACAGCTTTTGGCTTGCATCAGACCCCACAGACTACGCTGCGGGTCATCCCGGTTTTCTCCTCCAGTCTGTTACCAGCTTTCTCAGGCCGGGTCTTCTTCACTACTACGGAGTCTTCTGCCACCTTACACCGCTTCGCTCAGCCTTGAGTCTCCTCTTGGGCCTCCCTATCCTTCCCGGTTAATCCCGGTTGGAACTATGTAAGGCTTCCCCGGTTACTGCGGGCTCCCTGTGAGCAGCTCCACCCTCAATCATGTCACGGGTTTGATCAGGTACTGGGCGTCACGCCTTTTTGCACGCTTGCCCTCCCGTGCCACCGTATCAGGTTCGCTTGCGCTGTGTGCCGCTCTCTTCCTATCGCTTCCTTCAGACCCTGCTGTTGCCGGCAACGCCCTTGCGATTCGGATTGTCTTCCCCCTGATCGGGGCGACGTCCCGCCTTGCGGGACTGGGTTTGCCCGCTCCGCCGGGCAAACAAAAAAACCCTTCCATTTACAGGAAGGGTCAGCGTAAAGAGGGGGGGGGTTTTTACATCTTCAGTTTTGCAATCTCTTTCGTCAATGTCGTGGCCTTTCTGGCTTCCATCATTCCAATTACAAGGCCGGCTTTTTTGCTTTCCATCTTCAGCAGTATCTGGACCGCTGTCTCATTATCAAGACCTGAAAGCCTTGAAGCGGCATCTTCAGGCTGCATTGCCTCATATGCCTTTGATACATGCTTCAATCTTTTGTTGCCGATTTCTTCCGCCTGTTTGAGGGATTTATCAATCTGTTCAAGAAGCAGCGTATATTTTGCAATGTCATCTTCAACATCTTTTTTTAATGTCATAAGCCTTTCTGTTTCCTTCTTTACTATTTCTTCTTTTTTGCTAAGTTCAATACGCTGTTTTTCGATAACGCTTGCAACATCCTCCTCTGCGTATGCATTAATGACCAGAAATATGACCGCCAATATAATTAGACCCGCTCTTTTCATTTTGATCTCCTTGTTATTGCGAAAAAATCCGCTTCTTTCTGTTCCAATGACAGTTTTTCCCTGATGTCCTTTTTGACCGCCTTATCATTTAATATTTCAAATGCCTTCTTGTCCTTATGCGCCTCGACAAGGTTATTTTTTACAGATTTCAACTCGCTTTTACGCTGATCATGAATTATTTTCTGATCATTTATTTTTCCATTAATGCGTGAAAAAAAATCGTAATATGAATTGATATTACTCGCATTCATAGCGCCTTCAGAGCTTTTATCAGCAAAGACCTCAAGTGTTTCCTTGTAGTCCTTTTCAAGGCCGTGAAGCTTGGAGCTCTCCTCATCAACCCTGTCGGACGCCTTTTTTACTTCAAGTTCCAGTTCCATTTTCTTTCTGCTTTTTAATTTCAGGATCTTCGATATTGTCCTGTTTTTATGCATTCTCTTTCTCCATTTCATCGAATATTGAATAAAGCCCCTGCATACTGTCCGTATAATCTATCAGCTCATTCATGTCCTGTCTCAGATAGTTTTTTAAGCGCTCAATTATTTTTATTGAATAATCGACCTTGAAATTCGATCCCTGTTTATATGCCCCGAGATTAATCATGTCCTCAAATTTTTTATATGTGGAAAACACCTCTATAAACTTTCCTGCATACTCTTTATGTCTCTTATCAATTACATGAGGCATGACCCTGCTGATGGACTGCAGTACATCGATAGAAGGATAATGATTGTCCATTGCAAGGTCTCTCGAAAGCACAATATGTCCGTCCAGCACCGACCTTGACATGTCGGCAACGGGTTCCAGCATATCATCGCCTTCAACAAGGACCGTGTAAAGCCCTGTTATGCTGCCGTCATTTTCCGCTGTTCCGACCCTCTCAAGAAGTTTCGGCAGCAGGGCGAAAACCGAGGGGGTATAGCCTCTTGTAGTGGGCGGCTCTCCGACGGCAAGACCAATTTCCCTTTGCGCCATTGCGACCCTGGTAAGTGAATCCATCAGGAGCAGGACATTTTTTCCGCGTCCCCTGAAATACTCTGCTATCGCAGTAGCCGTAAAGGCCCCCCTAACCTTTGCCAATGGCGCCTGTTCGGATGTTGATACAACAACAATGGATTTCTTCAGGCCTTCTTCGCCAAGGTTTTTTTCAACAAACTCTCTTACTTCACGACTCCGCTCACCAATCAGCGCTATTACATTAACTTCCGCTTCTGAGTACTTTGCGATCATGCCCAGCAAAACACTTTTACCGACACCGGAGCCTGCCATAATGCCGACCCTTTGTCCTTTCCCACAAGTCAGTAAACCGTTTATTGCCCTTATGCCAATATCCAGAGGTTCTCTAATCCTCTGCCTCATAAGAGGATTCGGTGACAATGCAAAGAGGGAATAATCCGCTCCGTCTATCGGGCCTTTCCCGTCAATGGGATTGCCTGCCGCATCGATGACCCTTCCTATAAGTTCATTACTGACCTTTACAATAATATTTTTCCCCAGCGGCAATACCCTGCTTCCATGTCTTATTCCCGATACCTCTCCTGTTGCCATCAGAATGACCTTCCCCTCTTTAAAACCCACTACCTCCGCATCTATAGGAGGGGCGTTATCGGAATAAATCTTACATGCCTCACCAATACTGACGTCCAGACCGGTTGCCTTAATAGTAAGCCCTGTGATCTCAACAATACGTCCGTAGACTCTTAAATGGTCCGAAGCATTAACAGCTTCGACATAGGGGCTGAGATCGATATTGATCATGATACCTGCCCTTCATCTTCAGTCTGTACTATAGCGCCCGGATTTTGTTCTATGACCTGCAGTACGTAATTAGTCCTCTGTGGTCTGTCCTCTGTGGTCTGTCCTCTGTGGTCTGTCCTCTGTGTTCTTTTTTCTATGCTCTGTGCCTTCACAATATTTATATCTTCAATAATGTTGGCAATCAGGGCATCAATATCAGTTACAACTTCTTCCGTCTGGCTGATGACAAGAGGACCTGTAAGCGACACATTCGAGGTGACATCAAAGAGGATATCTTCATGGATATCAATCAACTCCGGTTTCTTTTTCATAAACAGATCGTAAAGGGACGGGTTAATTTTTATCGTGATAGCGCCCGTCCGCCGTAATTTCTTCAGGGCCTCCCTGACTACTGTAACGATGACTTCAGGTCTCATGCTGATTTCTTCGATTATTATTTTCCGCGCCATGGCAATTGCAAGATTAACGACCTGGGCTTCAAGCTCTTTAACAAGGTTTTCCTTAAAAACCGCTACCTCTTCTATAATGTTTTCGAGCCGTTCTATCAGAATGGCTGCCTTTTGCTCTCCGTCTTTAAAGCCGGCCTTTTCACCTGACGCAAAACCTTCTTCATACGCTTTTCTCTGGATTTCTTCGATGCTCTGTATTATTTCATCATTACTTTTAGGGGACCTTTCATCTTCTAAAGAAGGCATATGGTAAAGAGATACATTACTGTTATTTGTAATTATGTCATTATCCAACCATTTCCTCCCCGCCCCTGCCGGCAATTACAATTTTGCCTTCTTCATCAAGTTTTCTGGCCACCCTGACGATATTTTGCTGTGCCGCTTCAACATCCGATACCTTGACAGGCCCTCTCGTCTCCATTTCTTCTTTTAATATCTGAACAGCTCTCTGAGACATATTTTTATAAATCTTGTCTCTCAGTCCAGTCGAGGCTGTTTTTAAGGCCAGAGACAGGTCTTCCGTACTGAGCTCTTTTAATATCATCTGAATTCCCCTGTCATCGACATTCTCAAGATCATCAAAGACAAGCATAAGTTCCCTTATTGACTCTGCCAGTGATTCGTTTTGTCCTTCTATTTTCTCAAGTATAGCCTGCTCCGTGCTTCTTTCACATGAATTGAGAATCTCTGCAAGCATCTTTGTGCCCTGGAAGGACCTTCCCTCTTTACCCTTTCTCATATCCAGCTGCCCTTTAAGTACCGCTTCTATTTCTACCAAAGCGCTTTCCGGTATCCTTTCTGTTTTTGCAACCCTCATTGCTACATCACCCCTTATATGCTCAGGCAGCGCCGTCATAACTTCCGCGGCCTGTTCAGCTTCCAGAAGACATAAAACCAATGCGATTGTTTGAGGATGTTCAGTACTCAGAAAACTTGACAGTGTCTTCGAATTTACCCACTTAAGAGATTCAAGCGGACTTTCCTTTGAAACCATATCGAGTATCTTCGCTGCATCATCGCCTCCGAGGCCTTTTGTGAGTATCTTTTTTACGTAATCATCGCCGGATTCGTTGATATCTCCTCCTGTCACCTTTTCCATTGTCTCTGTTAATACACTCTCAAGTTTGGCATGGTCCTTTTTCCCGCCCTTGGTCATGTATGAAGAAATCTTCCCGATATCTTCAGGTTTAAGGTTTTTTAATATCTGGGCGGCAACGTCCTCTCCGACAGAAGTCAAAAAAATCGCGGCTTTTTCATATCCGTTCATTGCCATTTATTATTCCTCCAGCCAGCCCTTTACCAATCCCGCTGCCTGTTGAGGATTAGTATTTGCCCAGTCAACTACCTGTTTCTGCAGAGGTATCTCCTTTGCCTGAAGAGGAGCTTCCAGCCTGGCCTGTTCTTCTGAAATGGCGACTCTTGTTGCTGCCTGAGGTATGGATTTTGAAAGTGATGCAATAAGAGGTTTTACAACAAAAAGGAAAAAGAGAATTGCAACTATTAACGGCACGATATATTTCAGCAAGCTGAGAACAATCGGCATATATTCCCTTTCAGCAGGAGGCATTTCCGCAGTTTCCATTTCTTTAAAGGGCATTATATTCACGCTTATTTCATCTCCCCTTTCCCCGCTGAACCCAACGGTCTTTTTGACTATATCTTCATAGTATTTAAGGTCCTCATCAGAACGTACAGTGTATTTATCCGCATTTTCTGTTGTCCCCTTTTGTGAAGAGAGAATGCCGTCGATAAGAATTGCAACGGAAAGTCTTTCGAGGCTAATCGGTGAATCGATTGTCCGTGTTACGGTTTTACTCGTTTCATAATTAATCATCTCGTCCTGTTTCTGCGATTGACCGAGTAATGAAGCAGAAGGCTGTGCTCCTCCTCCGGGGAGGTTTGATTCTACCCCCGGTACGCCGCCCCGTCCTCCGGAAGTGCTCTTCTCAGTGCTCTTTTGTTCACTCCTGACGACGACTCCTTCAGGGTCAAACTTTTCTTCCGTCCTTTCACTTCTTTTAAAGTCAAATGCCGCCGAGACCCTGGCATTAACTTTACCTCTCCCTACAACCGGTTCAAGGATGCTTACAACCTGGGACATCAGATTTTGCTCGAAATTATGCTGATATTCCAGCTGTGATCCGGTAAGGCTCATGAGGCCGTCGTCAGAAGGTTTTGTAAGTAGATTGCCCTTGTTATCAATAACAGTAATATTATTGGAACCCAGGTCCTCAACACTGCTTGACACAAGATGGACTATCGCCTCAACCTCCGAGCCGGCAAGTTTCCTTCCATTTTTAAGGGTGAGAAATACAGCAGCAGATGTCTTGGATTTGCTCTCCTGAAATGCGAATATGGATTTATCGGGAATTACCAGATGAACTCTGCCCTGCTGGACGCCTGACATTGATTTGATAGTTCTTGCCAATTCACCTTCCAGCGCCCTCCGGTAATTAAGTTTCTGGACAAACTCGCTTACAGTAAAATTTGTATTGTCAAAGATCTCAAAGCCGACCCCGCCTCCCTGTGGAAGCCCCTGTGATGCAAGCTGAAGCCTGAGGTCATAAACTTTATCGGACGATACAAGTATGGCGCCTGATGCGCCAAGCTCGTACGGGATTTTCTTGTCTTTCAGTTCCTGGATTATCCTTCCCGCGTCATCATCCTCAAGATTTGAGAACAGGACCTGATAATCAGCCTTCTGTGTCCACGAAAATAAAAGCAGCATGCCTGCAACACATACCACGATAACAGCTAATAAAGCTGTCTTTTTGCTGGCCGGCATTGCCTTGAGTTGTTCAACGATATTGTCAAAAGCAGCCATATTTGTCCCTTCTCAGTCCTTAGTTTTAGTTTTACTTTTAATTTTTTTTACTTCCCACTTCCCACTTCTTACTTCTTGCTTCTCACTTGTTTTTTACACCGGCATCTTCATGACTTCCTCATAAGTGCTTATGAGTTTGTTCCTTATCTCAACCATTAACTGAAATGACATGTCCGCCTTTTCTATTGCCAGCACTGCGTCCGTAATGTCTCCGCCCGATGCCAGTTTATTTACTGCTTTTTCTACATCTTCCTGCACCTGCGAGACCTTG
This sequence comes from Nitrospirota bacterium, assembly GCA_016208905.1. Lineage (GTDB taxonomy): Bacteria > Nitrospirota > Thermodesulfovibrionia > UBA6902 > UBA6902 > UBA6902. The sequence continues at coordinate 33,601 of JACQXG010000016.1, read as the reverse complement.
CTTAATGCCTCATCAATGACTTTATCAAAACCGCTTCCGGACTCATTTTTTATGGATTTTATTTGTGCGCTTCCTGAAACGCCTTGATTGCTGCCGATGTCTTTAATTGGAATATCAGTCATTAAAACCTCCCGAGTTCAAGGGCTTTCTGATACATACCCTTTGATATATTAAAGGCCCTGACGTTAGCTTCGTATGCCCTTAATGCCATCATCATATTTGTCATCTCTTCAATGACATTGATATCCGGCATTGAAACATATCCGTTTTCATCCGCATCCGGATGTCCCGGTTCATAAATTACTATCGGCGGTTTTGTGCTCTCCACAACTCCTGAGACCTCTACACCGTCAAGACCTTCTGATGCCTTTGCATTTACAGGCATTGTTTGAAATACAACATTTTTTTTCACGTAGGGCCCGCCGGCTTCTGTTCTTGTCGTCCGGGAATTTGCCATATTGGAAGCTATCGTGTTCATCCTTATCCTCTGTGACTCAAGGGCCGATGAACTTACTTTAAATATATCCATTATCTACCCCCTCTTATGGCGGTCTTGTACATTTTAATTTTTGAGTTCATAATTCTTATGGCAGCATCGTGTCTAAGGGCATTTTCCGTCATTTTGCCGACCTCGACATCAAGCTCTACGTTATTGCTGTCACCCCATGAGAGATTACTTTCAGTCATAATTTCAGAGCTGATCTTACCGCCGTTTTTACTGCTGATGTGTTTCGGGTCTGTGGTCAGGAGCTTGACCTCATTATTAAGTAAATTATTAAATTTTACATCCTTTGCTTTGTAACCCGGGGTATCAGAGTTTGCAATATTAGAGGCAATCACCTTCTGCCTTACATCAGCCTGCTGTATTATTTTATGAAGGACCCTGAAACTCTTATCCATTCTTATATTCTCCTGAAACCGCCATTCTCATTATCTATCAAGAACCATGCCATGATAATTAAATACTATCAATACAGATATCAATTCACAGGACAATAATCACATACGGAATCATGATGACCAAACCTCTTGAATGTTTTAAGAATTTGGTAATTGGAATTTGTTTGCAATTTGTGATTTGTAATTTGTGATTTTCTCATTTCAATTATATCCGGGCTTTTTATTGTCAAATTCAGCAAGTCAGTGTTTATTATTTGACAGTACATTTTTTCATGCAACAGGAAATTTTTTCCCATATCCATTCAGCTTGTTCCTGATTGTCCTTACACTTACACCAAGAAGCCTGGCAGCCTTGGTTTTATTGCCGTTTGTTGTCTCAAGTGTCTTTACTATCAGGTCCATCTCCATATCTTTTATACTTCCTTCATTCGTCGTGTTTTGTGAAACACTTCCCTCGAGCATAAAATCCTCCACACCAATCCTTTCTTCACGGGCAATAAGTACCGCCCTGTGGACCGCGTTTTCAAGCTCCCTTATGTTGCCCTTCCATTTCCTTGTCCTGAGGAATTCAGCGGCTTCATCAGTAAAACCTGAAATGTTTTTATTAAGCTCCACTGAAAATTTTTCCGCGAAATGCCCTGCAAGCAGTTTGATGTCTTCAGGCCTTTCCCTCAGAGGCGGCAACTGGATCGGAAACACGCTCAGTCTGAAATAAAGGTCTTCCCTGAATCTTGCTTCCTCTATCTCTTTTTGCAAATCCCTGTTTGTTGTGGCTATTACTCTCACATCAACAGGGATAGGCTGCTTGCCTCCTATCCGGTCTATTTCTTTTTCCTGCAATACCCTAAGCAATTTTGCCTGTAATGTTGGCGTCATTTCACCTATTTCATCAAGTAAAATAGTGCCTCCATTGGCATATTCGAATTTGCCCATTTTTTTCTCTGCAGCTCCGGTGAACGACCCTTTTTCATATCCGAAGAGCTCTGATTCCAGAAGGTTATCAGGAATAGCTGCACAGTTTACTGCTATTAGGGGCTTCCTGTTTCTCCGGCTTGATTTATGAATATATCTTGCGAGTATCTCTTTGCCTGTACCGCTTTCACCAAGAATAAGGACTGTCATATCGCTGGCCGCAACACTTCCTGTAAGCTGCAGCAGGTTCTTCATATTTTCATCGGATGTTATAATATCCCTGCCGTTATCGCTGCCCCTGGACATTATCGTTTCGATTGAATTCATCAGGTCCTCAAAGGAAAACGGTTTAATCAGATAATCACATACCCCTTCCTTCATGACATCCACTGCATTTTCTACGGTCGCATAGCCTGTTATCACAAGGATCGGCAAACTCCCGATCCTCTTTCTTGCCTCTCTAATAAAAGAAAGACCGTCCATTTTCGGCATCTTCATGTCCGTGATAATCATGGACACGGACACGTCCTCAAGCTTTTTTAAGGCATCAACGGGATCTTCGGCAACAACTGATTTATATCCCATCCTGACGACAGCTTCTTTCATGGCGGCCCTCATCTGCAAGTCATCATCCACAACAAGTATTGATTTCATATTCTCATTCATGATTATTTACCCGCTTTTTCATATAAAGTTATTGTAACTACTCAGGTTGTTTAGACTGTAGTCTGTTAGGACTGCTGCTCTGGGCTTTGTGTGATCTCGCATGGTTATTCCCCCTATCTACCTAAATACCTACAGACTATCCACCTGAGTAGTTACTAAAGTTTCTTGAACATCATCGCTGCTTTTAATGTTTAAATTCGGGAATGATACGCAGAAGGTGCTACCCCTCCCTTCATTTCTATACGCCCTTATGAACCCGCCGTGGGTCTGCATTATCTTGTGCGCAATAGCAAGTCCCAGACCTGTTCCCTTGTCCTTTGTGCTGAAAAACGGGTCAAATATCTTTTCAATATTCTGAGGATTAATGCCATCTCCGTCATCAATAACAGAAACTGTCACGTATTCAGTGTTTTCCTCTATGACAATTTTCAGATTTCCTCCATCGGGCATGGCCTGTACGGCGTTTAAAATTATATTCATAAATACCTGCTTCAATAATTCCGCGTCGCTGCGCACAACCACATCAGTCATATTTTGAAAAAGATTAATCCCTCTTATCTGTATAAGCGGGACAAGCATGTTGATGGATGCTTCAACGGCGTCAGCGAGTTTTACATCCTTAAACAAAGGTTTTTGAGGCTTGGCAAAGAAAAGCATATTCGTGAGGATATTATTAAGACTTTTGATGCCCGTAGAGATACCGTTTGCCATATCAGAATGGGCAGTGCCCTTGAGATCATTTGAAAGCATGGTGGAAAAAAGTTCAATGCTGCATAACGGACTTCTTATCTCATGGACTATCTTTGCGGCCATCTCACCCATTGCTATAAGCCTCTGATTTCTTTCATGCCGGCGCTCAAGGTCCTTGAGCTTTGTTATGTCCTTGATCAGAATCACGTAGCCCCTGACTGATCCTTCCGGCCCTGACACGGTTGAGCGTGATATTATTACATCATAAGTCGTCCCGTTGACAATCAGTCTTGTACCTGAACTGTTTTCTTCAATAGTAAAGTCCAGATCATTAAACATCTTCCCGGCAACATCATTTTTGCAGGAACAAAGAAGTTCCTCGGCTGCTCTGTTCATCATTGTTATTTTATCTTCCTGATCAAGGACTACTATCGCCTCGCCTATGCTCTGTAAAACAGCCTGCAGATAATCCTTTGACTCTCCTACTTCCAGAATGGCCTTGTTAAGCTGGATGTTTTTCTTCTCCAGTTCCTGTGTAAGATATTGGACCTTTTCCCGGAGCTTATCGTAGTATGTCTGCAAGTTCCTGGACGCCTCGGTAAAATTATGGAAAGCCTCATTCAGCTTTACTGCTTTTTCCATTAATACATCTCCTTGACTTTATTCAGGAGGGCCATCTCCGTAAGTTTTGACTTAGCCAGGCGCCCGTATAGATTATCTCCTTTTTGCAGACGGTTTAATATGTCCTCTGCTTCCGGCATGCCGGCGTCCCTCGCTACCCTGTACATGACCCATTCATTGTCAGGACTCTTTTCTTTAGCTATCCTGTAATATTTAAGAGACTTGCTCCTGTCGTTGTTTGCGTAAAGGATATCGGCGAGAGCAGCATAGTTCTCAGCGTCACCGTCGGATTCATTTAATGCCTTTTCATAAAACGCAATTGCTTTTTGGACCTCTTTTGACCCCGGATCATTTATACCGGATATAATATTACCGAGCAGGTCCAGGTCACTCTTTTCTATTTCTTTTATCATTATTATCTGCTTTAATGCTGCTGTTTGATTCCCTTCCATGTGAAGTACTCTTGCTTCAACTCTTAATACTGCGTCTCCTGATTCCTTTGAATCCTTTGCGATATTTATGTAATCCCGGGAGATTTCGGCGTTGCCGGTACCGATGTAATAGTCCGCCAGATCGGCCGCAGCCTTGCCCCTTGCGTGTTGAGACCCATTTTCAACAAGCCATGAGCATAAATCTATAAAAGGTTTACCTTCATGTCTCAGACGTTTAACGACTTTCAGCAGAAACTCTTCTCTTGTTTCGTCAACAAGCCATTGTCCAACATCATTCCATAACGTTACGAACGTCAAACCGCCCGTTGATGATTTTTCGCCTGTTTCAAGCACTATTTCCTCTAGCGTGCTGAAGGCATCCGCCGGAGGCTGCTTCCCGTAAACCAGTTCTTTCAGCAGGGAAACGGCTTCCTTTCCCCTGCTACCTTTTTTGTATATCTTTGCCAGTGCAAGAAGGGCTTCCTTGTACATATTTGAATCAATATGGTGATGTCTGATTTCTTCCAGGCTCGATGTCGCCTCCTTGACCTTTCCTTCTTTTATGTATGCCAGCGATAAATTAAATAAGGCCTGCACCCTTACTTTTTGCTCCTTTGACTGGGCCGCCGCGCTAAAGTGCCCTACAGCCTCCTGAATGTTTGACTCTTCCATGGCTATAAGCCCCATACTTATGCTTGCATTATCTTTAAAAGGTCCGGACCCTATCAGTGATAATTGTTTTTTGGCATTTTCCATGTCCCCTGACATGCGCATATTCTCACCAATCAGAAAATAGGTTTCAGGGGAACTTGCCGGATAGGTATTCTCAACTAGCAGTGCTTCATTATATGCCTTTTTTGCTTCCTCCACTCTATCAATTTTTTGCAGGGTATTTGCCATACCAAAGAGGACCCCGGTCTGCTTACCTGCCTGTTTATAATGCTCAATTGCTTCGCTGAAAGAGCCGATCCTGGAGAGACTCTCTGCCAGTCCGAAATGTGCTTTTTCAATGTATCGTGAAGATGGAAAGTCCCTGATAAATACAAGATAGTCCGCCCTTGCTTCATAAATAAGTTTTAACTCCATGTACATTCCGGCCCTTTTTAAAAGCGCCTGTTCCTTTAATGCATTTTCGGTTGCATATATATATGCCAGCCTTAAATGTTTAACTGCATCCAGATATTGCTTTGCCATTATATTTGCCTTTGCAAATATATAATAAAAAGCCGCAAGAGACTCAGCTTTATCCGGTTTAAAAGCAGGAAGTTCTTTTAAGACAGCGTAAAAGTTGCCTCCTTCCAAAAGTGACCACATCGCCTTGTATTTTTCAGGAATAAAATTAATTTCATCATATTCTTTTTCCGTCGTTGTTCCAACATTTCTGTCCCTTTGATAAGCATAACCTTTGCTGGAAGCTTCAGTCATAATGCCTGTTTTTATTATTTCAGCTTTTCCAGCCTCCGGCTTCGTTTCAGTCTTTACCTGTTTTTTTACTTCTTTCTCTTCAGCGTGCGCATCCATTACAAAACGACTTGGATTTTTTGTCGCTGCATTTGTTTTTATTTTTTCAGCTTTTTCAATCTCCGGCTTTGTTTCTGTCTTTGCCTGATTTATTACTTCTTCCTCTTTAGGGTATACATCTATTACAAAACGACTTGGATTTTGGAGGGAATACGTTTTCAGCCTCCCTGCCTGCTTCAGAGAGAATGTAACAACATCTTTATCCACTTTGCATTTAATCGGCAGATCTTTCTTTTTTATTTCAGATATCTTTTCTGCAAAACTGACTATTATGTCTTTCCCTTGCTGACTTACCTTCCCCCCTGATAAGATGGAGTCTTGTCCTTCAATAACTATTCTCATGAAACCGGAATGTTCTCCTGCCCTGATCTGTAAAAAATCGGCCGCGTCTCCAGCTATAGCAGCATCTGCAATGTTTAAGAGTGGATTCAGAGTTATAAACATGAACGCAATGACACGCATATAATTCATTACGTTCACAAAAGCAATTAGTATGCCAAAATTAACTGCTGATTTTTAAAAAGAAACCGACTTTCGGAACTGTCATATAGATGACGTCTGAGGTGCTTTCTGGAAGATTATTTACAACTTATAATTGACCCATAATATGCATTTAAAATAATGCAGATATTGGAAAATTATTTGTTTTTCGATTCCTTAATCGCATGATCAATCAAGGTCAGGATGTACATTTTTATTCAAAGCCAAATGCATAATACAATAATAAATCTATCGAGTTAAACAAATTATTTTTCAATGTCTGCATTATTTAGGTTAATATCGATTATTTTTGAGAAACGCCGTACTCTATTTCTTTTTTCTTCATTTTTTCAATAAGAGTAGTTCTATTAAGACCCAGAAGACTTGCTGCCTTGCTCTTAACGCCTTTTGATATTTCCAGCGCCTGCTTAATCATATTATTTTCTATATCATCAAGTATCAGATTAAGGTCAACTCCGTCAGACGATAATACCTGTTCTCCTGAATGAAGCTTTTGGGTCTGACGCTTCTCACGCAATCTTTCGGGAAGGTCATCAGGAGTGATCACCTCTCCCTCCTTGAGGATGATCATCCTTTCAATCAGATTTTCAAGTTCGCGAACATTTCCCGGCCACCTGTAATTTTCCAGACAATGCATGGCCTCTCTGGAAAACTCAGGCATGTTTTTCTTCTTTCTTTTTGAAATATCTTTAATAAAATAGTCGGCAAGTAACGGTATATCCTCCTTCATTTTCCTGAGTGAAGGCAGATGGAATGGTATTACGTTTAATCTGTAATAAAGATCTTCTCTGAAAGTTCCTTCTCTTACGGCTGTCTCAAGATCCCTGTTAGTCGCTGCCAGTATTCTGACGTCAACCTTTATAGTTTTTACACCGCCTACCCTTTCGAATTCTTTTTCCTGCAGCACTCTGAGCATTTTGACCTGAAGCGCCGGAGCAAGTTCTCCAATCTCATCAAGGAAGAGCGTACCGTTATTGGCAAGTTCAAAACGTCCTATCCTTGTGTTTATGGCCCCGGTGAAAGCGCCTTTTTCGTGGCCGAAAAGTTCCGACTCGAGAATATCCTTTGGTATGGCCGCACAATTTAATGGGACAAACATCTTTTTTGATCGTGAACTATTGTAATGTATCGTCTGTGCAACAAGTTCTTTACCGGTGCCGCTCTCTCCTGTGATAAGGACGGTACTGTCCGTATCAGCAATCTTCTCGATAAATTTAATAACATTCTGTATTGGCGGTGAATTTCCTATAATCTTGTTGTAACCATATTTTTTCTTAAGTTCTTTCTTGAGCCGTATGTTTTCCTCCTGCAGTTTTGAAACATCGAGAGCTCTTTTAACTGCAATGTAAAATTCTTCAAGATTAAAAGGTTTTGTAATATAATCAAATGCGCCGAGCTTCATCGCTTCTACCGCAGTCTGCACTGTTGCATGAGCGGTTATTACTATTGAGGGAACTTCTATTTTCTCTGAAGCCGTCTCCCTCAGTACATCCATGCCGCTCATACCAGGCATCATCAGATCGAGTAAAAACAGATCGAATTTCTCCTCTTTCAGAAGATTCAGACCTGTCTCACCATCTGATGCTGAAACAACTTCCGAGCCTTTGCTTTCAAGAAAATCTTTTAATAATTCCCGGATAGATTCTTCGTCGTCAATAACCAATATGCGATGCATATGACTATATTGCCATATTATTAAAACAACGTCAACACTTTGACGGCTTTTTATGTTATTAATCCGAAAAATGCATCTAAAATAATGCGGATGTTGGAAAATTATTTGTTTTTCGATTCCTTAAACGCATTTTCAATCAAGGTTAGAATGTATTCTTTTAGTTAAAGCCATATGCATGATTCAATAATAAATTAATCGAGTTAAACAAATTATTTTTCAATGTCTGCATTATTTGGGTTAATTGTTTGGGGGAATATAAAGGTGATTAATTATTTATTCAGCTCATTGCCAAAGCCCTGTTTCGTCCTTCCCTTTTTGCCCTGTACAGAGCTTCATCAGCTTTTTTAAGAAACATTTCCGACGTTTCAATGCTTTCATTTAACCCTGCTACTCCAAGACTGACAGTGACCTTAACAATTGTGCCGTTAAAATAACTTTCCATTTCCATTATAGCTTTTCTAAACCTTTCCGCTGCCTGTAATGCACCATCAAGTTTAGTTTCAGGAAGCATACAGCAAAACTCCTCCCCGCCGTACCGGAAAAGACAATCCACATTTCTAATTACGGATGATATCCTTGCACTGACCGATTTCAAGATAAAATCACCGCATTGATGCCCATATGCATCATTAACTTTCTTGAAATGATCTATATCAAACATAATTATGCTTATATTGCCGCCATACCTCTTACACCTTTTAAACTCTTCTTTGAGTTTTATTTCCATATATCTTCTGTTAAATATTCCGGTGAGCCCGTCTTTCATATTCATCTCAACAAGTTTATGCTCATACACGGCAACTTCAGTCACATCCTGGATATAAATAAATAAATTCTGAATGACATTGTTTTCATCACGGAGAGGACCCATGGCGCAACTCTGCTGCATATACTCAAAAATGGGCTCAAAGTAGCTGGTCGATTTAAACGGGAACAGGTAATGATGGAGTTTCTGCGAAAAGAAACAAAAATTCCCAAAAGAAAATACGGACTTGCAGCTCCGCTTGAACTTTGGTTTGTTCAGATTTGGAAAAGTCTCTAAAAGGGATGATCCTACAATCTTATCTTCGGAAATTCCGCTGTGAATCTCCATCCAGCGGTTCCATTTTTGAACTTTAAGATCTCTGTCCAGTATGACAAGACCGATATTTATGGCATTAAATATCTGATTAAATATCATTCATATTGTTCGATGAATAAACGCAAGGCTTCCTTCATCCATGTCACAGAATCATGACTGGTTATTAAAAACAGAAAACCGCTGACATCGCCTTCATCAAAACGGAAGTCGGTCTTTAAAACGATTGCAGTGTTATTCGGATCATACTGTCCCTCCGTAATAGCATCACTACAATTTTTCTCTACAACAACCATCGGCGGGGTATAAGTCACAACATCCTTAAGCAGTTCAGCGAGCTTACCAACGCAGGCCCCGATAAGGATGTTTCCTATCTCCATCAGAGTTTCTCTCTCAAGAATGTCTATTGGATCGGACTCAAAACCGGAGCTTTCATCGTGCTGAAGCATATTGATCAATTCTCTCCCGGCTCCGGAGGAAAAAACCAGCAGGGCATCTCCTTTAAATCTTCCCCAGAATTTCTGCTCGACAATGCTGATTGTTTTATACTCTTTTACATGATCTTTGAAATAAGCCGGAAGATCAGGCACCTGCATTATTTTTATAAAAGGCACACTTAAAACTACATGAGTGTCGATGACATCCGCAAGGTCAGCTGCCGACTTTCCAAAGGAAATATTCATTATTTCCTGAAGGATTTCTATTTCTTCATCTGACAGAATTTTTTCTTCCTGCATGTTCATATTCAGGCTTTTTGCAATGTGTCCTTAACCTTCAATAAGGCAGACTGAATTTCCTCCCTTTTTAACGGCTTCTTTAATACCATGTAGGCGCCTGATTCCATAACTGTTTTGATCGCTTTCATCTGAACATCGGCTGTCACGACAATAATTACGGCGTTTTTGTCATGATTCATTATCGCTTCAATTGCCTCATATCCAGTCATAACCGGCATAGTCAAGTCCATAAAGGTTACATCGGGTTTTAAATCTTTATATTTTTCAAAACCTTCCCTGCCGTCACCCGCCTCAGTAAATTCATATCCCTGATCTTTTGGCAGACAGCTTTTCAACATTTTCCTTGCAATGGGCGAATCATCTACTATCAATATTTTTTTTATCATTTTATTAGTAAGAAATCTATTTATATAATGACTATAAATGTATCATACGGACTTTTCATATTTTATCTTAAGTAAATTTCTTAATGTAAAATTCTTTATGGTTGTCCGGATAAATAACTATGTTCTTTAAAGGATATCCTATTGTCAAAACGAATCAATTTCAGAGATAAACTTTTTATATCTTTTGGATATAATACATTAAATGCTTTCCATAGTATTACTTGAAAAATGAAAACCAACCTTAACCAATTATCAAAAGAGGAACTAATCCTGTTTTTGCAGAGTCTCGGGCAAAAACCATACAGGGTAAACCAGATTATTAACTGGATATATAAAAAAAATACAACATCATTTGACGACATGACCGATCTTTCTAAGGACTTTCGTGAAAGGCTTCAAACAGCAGCCTTTATAAGCAATCCGGTCCTTTTAAAAAGAGAGGTTTCAAAAGATGGCACGCAGAAATTTCTATTTGAGCTGGAAGACGGAGAAACCATAGAAAGCGTTCTCATTCCTAATAACAGAGGTGATGATTGCTTTACCCTGTGCATATCTTCACAAGTTGGCTGTGCCTCAGGGTGCAAGTTTTGTATGACCGGCAGACTGGGATTAAAAAGAAATCTGAAAGCGCATGAAATAGTCGACCAGGTTATTGCTGTAAAAAGATTCATTTCTCAAATTTCTGAAATTCCCGGCATGTTATCTCTAAAACCGGAAGGCAAAACAGATAAAATTACGAATATTGTTTTTATGGGAATGGGTGAACCATTCAATAACTTCAACGAGGTAAGCCACGCCCTATCGATACTGACTGAACTTGTGGGTTTTTCTAAAAGGAGCATTACTGTTTCAACATCGGGAATAGTCCCCAGTATTTATAAACTTGCTGAAATTAATCCAGTTGCAAACCTTGCAATATCACTTAATGCTACAACCGATGAGATAAGAAACAGGATTATGCCGATAAATAAAAAATATCCCCTTAAGAAACTTATTAAAGCCTGCAGAGAGTTCCCCTTGCCCCCAACCAGGCGCATTACTTTTGAATATGTATTATTAGGTGAAATAAATGATACCAGAGAAGATGCGCAGCGTCTCGTTAATTTGTTGATAGGCATAAAATCTAAGGTAAACCTGATACCTTTTAATCCTTTTTTTAACTCATCTGAATTCAAGCAGCCGACTGAAAGCAAAACACAGGAATTTCAAAATTTATTAAAAAAAGCCGGCCTGACTGTAATAATCAGAAAAAGCATGGGAGCAGATATTTCAGCAGCATGTGGTCAGCTGAAGGCAACGTATCAGGTTATCAAATAATTACTACTCTGCCACAAGTTTCTTTCCCGCCTTATACGCATCTTCAAGAGCAGTTGGATGTTTCATTATATCCCCCTTTTGATCAACGCCTAAATAAAACAGCGTCTTATGCTCCGGTACACTAATGGTTCTGAAAAAGGCCTTTGCACAGGCTTCCCCACATTGAATACCAATATCTTTTTTCATTCCACCTACAAGTAGTAGAAGCCCTTTTCTTCCAAATTGCCCGCTTTCGATAGGCCGCTTTAACAGATATTTTTCACACCAGATACTCTGACATCTGTCTATCATAACCTTTGTCTGTGCGCTGAGGGCAAAGAAGAAGATAGGAGAGGCAAGAATGATTCTGTCTGCAGTCCTTATTGCATCATAAATGAGAGACATGTCATCTTCAAAAACACACTTACCTGTTTCATTACAGCTGCCGCAATCCTGACAGGGCTTAATCTTCATCAAATTCAGATTAAATACCTGAGCAGACATTCCGGCATCTGCAATACCTTTTACTGCTTCTTTTAACAGAAGTTCCGTATTCCCGTTTCTTCTCGGACTGCCGCAAAAAACTATTACGTTCATTTTAGCCTTCCTGAATAAACCACTTTAACGTATAGTAAACAGGATATCACATTAAGAAAAGATATGTCTTATCTGGCAGGATTATAAAACGATTTTTTATTAAATTACTTTTTCAATTACTCTGACAAAGGCATTAACCATCCGGGAATCAAACTGAGTGCCGGCACATACTTTAAGCTCTGCAATCGTATCATCTGCTGAATTGGCTTTCTTGTATGCTGTCTTTGATCTCATTACATCATAAGCTTCTGCAATGGCAATAATCCGGGCACCATAAGGTATAGTGTCTCCTTTGAGGCCGTAAGGATAACCACTTCCGTCATATCTTTCATGATGGTGTAAAATCAAAGGCAGTTCTTTCTGAAATAATTTTGTCCTTTCAATTAGTTTAACGCCTATATTGGAGTGTCTTTTTATCTGGTTGTATTCCGTATCAGTTAATTTATCCTTCTTCTTTAAAATATTAGATCCAATTCCAACCATACCTATGTCATGAAGTAACGCAGCACGTTTGATTACATTAATTTCTTCTTCCGATAATGCTAATTCTCTGCTCAATTTCTCCGCATAACGGCTCACCCTCACAGAATGTTCATTGATATAGGCCCACCCGCTTTCGATCTCACACAATATATCATGTGCAGATTCTATGCAGGTTTCTTTAATATTTTCGTTTATGGTATTAAATCTGCTGTAGAATTCTTCCATCTTTTTTGCTTCTTCCTTGAGACTAACCGTATCTTCAGACTCAATTTCACCAAAGAAACAGACGTTGTTTCTTCCCCTCCACTTGGCACGATAAAGCGCCTTGTCTGCATTTGCAATCAGATCCTCATCACTGATAATATTGTTATCCGATGTGGATGATATACCCACACTTATAGTAACTGTCTCAGAAATCTTATCTTTAGTAATACTATTGTTCATAAAAACCATACGGATTCTTTCAGCCAGAATAAATGCACCCTCTAAGTCCGTATTCGGCAGGATGGCAAAAAATTCCTCACCCCCGTATCTGGCAACAAAGTCTGTATCTCGAACCAGTTTCTTAAGAATCCCGGCTGACTGGGCAAGCACGAAATCTCCAAATTGATGACCATAATTATCATTTACACTCTTGAAGTGATCAAGATCAATCATTAAGCAGGAAAGTTGCTGTATATGCCTCTGTGATTTCTTAAATTCTTTTCTCAAAACTTCACGAAAATGACTATGGTTATATAATCCTGTTAGTCCGTCCCTGATCGCCAGCTTTTCCAGTCTTTTAAAGGAATCTCTTATATCATTCTCCAGTTTTTTTCTCTGCATTACTCTTTGAATAGCGCGGTTTAATGCAACAGTTTTAACTTCGCCTTTAGTTAAATAATCATAAGCCCCCTGATCCATAGCTTTAACGCCCAATTTCTCTTTGCCCTCTGCAACAATCATGATAACCGGCACGCCCAATTTCCTCTTAATTATCTCCTGAACCATCTTGATGCCTTTTGCTCCCGGAAGGTCCTGATCTACTAATAAAAGATCAAAAGCATTATCACTCGCCTTATTAAGGGCATCCGTGCCAGAAATGGCTGTATCAATTTTATATTTTATGTCATCATTACCCAATGTTGATTTAATAATATCTATTGATGGAGAACTATTGTCTGCTACCAAAATAGATATTATTGACTTCGACATAATTACTCTTTCTTTTATTTAAGGAGTCAATTATTGAATCTTGAATTTAATAATTGTATATCGTTGGATATTTAATTACTTTTTTATTATAGCTTATACAATTATTTACATCAACTGTAAAATTAACAAACATAACACATCCAATCATTGACAAAAAACAGGCATTCTCTCTATCATATTTTTTATAATTTCACAAGTTAGCAATAAGAATATAGAATTTTATTCATGTTAAGAAAAATTGTCAATATAAAAATTAAATAACTAATTAATAAATCGTATGCTGTTATATCCTAATATTATATTTAACACAAAATTTTATATTTTTATTAATATCAGGGTTTTATCTTAAATGCATTTTCTGGGTTAGTGGATTCGGAATGAAGATAATTGACGGAATAGAGAATATAAAAAAGAAATTGCCCTACCCCATATTGACACTCGGTAATTTTGACGGGGTACATCTTGGTCATCAAGCCATCTTCCGTATGTTAAATGAAAGGGCCCGGGAAAAGAAGGGAACCTCCGTAGTATACACATTTGTGCCTCACCCGCTAAGTGTGATTGCGCCGGAACGAGCTCCCAAATTGCTTTCTACTTACAAGGACAAACTAAAACTCATAGAAGAATCCGGAATAGACGTTATTATATGTGCAAATTTCACTAAAGAGTTTGCTAACATAAGCGCTGAAGACTTCGTTAAGGAAATTCTTTACAAAACTCTGGGGGTAAAAGAAATATTCATCGGCCCAAATTATTTATTTGGCAAGGGAAGAAAAGGTTCTCCTGATCTGTTAAAAAAACTCAGTAAAGAATGCGGCTTTAGCGTGACAGTAATAGATGAAATAATGTTAAACAACTCAACACTAAGCAGTTCCAAAATTCGTACGCTAATTGCAAAAGGCAAGGTTGGCGAGGCAGCTAAATTCCTGGGTAGGCCATATTCTGTTGCAGGTATAGTAGTTGAAGGGGCAAAACGAGGTAAGAGCCTTCTTAATACCCCAACTGCAAATCTGCTTACTGCAAATGAACTTCTTCCAAAAGATGGTGTTTATGCTGTAACTGTTGATGTGGACGGAAAATTATACGGCGGGGCCACCAACATAGGTCATAACCCGACATTCGAAGATAAAAAATTCAGTTTCGAGACTCATGTCCTTGATTTTGACGGCCAGCTTTTGGGTAAAACTTTGAGGGTATATTTTATTAAACGAGTTAGAGATGAAATGAAATTTTCAAGCGTGGAAGAACTCGGAACACAGATGAGAAAAGACATTGAAGAGATAAGAAATATTCTTAAAAATCATCTTTAGTTCTACATGTCCGCAATTCCGTAGTTTCACACAGAAATTCTTCATATAAGTTATTGATCATCAAATATCTTGAACATTATTTAAAGATGTTTCGATAAAAAGCCAGTGGAGGACGAATTTAAAAAATTAGTGTCAGTGTCAGTGTAATCGCATAGTGTCAGTTAATTTATTTCCTGAGTCTGTCACTAATCACTGACACTCTTTGCAGTCATTGGAACAAAGTTCAGCAATGCTTCCCTTTAAATTTTTTTCGCGTTAGAATAATTATGAGGTTTCAGCATGAAAGATAAATACGGAATTGGATTAGACGAAGCACTAGATGTTAGAGACCATCAGGAAGTAAAATCTCCGCCCTTATATAAGGTATTCCTTTTGAATGACGATTATACAACTATGGAATTTGTTGTTCATGTTCTCGAAAAAATATTTCACAAAACTCATGTAGAAGCCACGCGAATAATGCTTCACGTCCACAAAAACGGAAAGGGACTTGCAGGCATATATACACATGAAATAGCGGAGACCAAAATAGCCGCTGTTCATAAGATCGGACAGCAAAGCGGTTTTCCGCTTCAGTGCACAATGGAGAAGGAATGATCAACAAAGAACTTGAAATAACTATAGAGGCCACTGTTCGGGACGCGGAGGCTCGGCGTCATGAATATCTTACTGTAGAGCATATTCTGTTCGCCATCCTCCATGATGAATGGGGCATTGATATTATTACAAACTGCGGCGCTGATGTTGAAAAGCTCAAGTCAGAACTGGAAGATTTTTTTAATAAAAAAGTTTCAAAGTTTCCAAAGGATTCAGAAGGCTATCCAGAGCCCACAATTGCATTCAGACGTGTTTTCCAGACAGCATTAAATCATGTCAGAGCATCTGAAAAACCGGAGGCTGATGCAGGCGACATTTTGTCAGCCATCTTTCTGGAAAAAGAGTCCCATGCCGTCCATTTTCTTTTACTGGAAGGTGTAACACGTCTTGATGTGCTGAATTTTATCTCTCATGGGATATCAAAGACAGCAGATGGACCTTTGGGAGATATTCCTCTTGAGAGAGAAAATATACCCGTAAAAAAACAGACTTTCAAGAAGGACCCCTTAACACAATTTACAATCGAACTGGTGCAAAAAGCAGCTGACGGAGGAATTGATCCCCTCGTAGGCCGTGAAAAAGAGCTTAAAAGAATCATTCAAATACTTTGCAGGCGCAGAAAAAATAATGCCGTGCTTATAGGCGAACCTGGAGTAGGCAAGACCGCAATCGTCGAAGGTCTCGCTTTAAATATTCATAAAGGTGAAGTTCCTGATCTCCTTAAAAGTGCACGAATTTACTTACTTGATATGGGTGGACTGCTTGCCGGAACAAAATACAGGGGCGACTTTGAAGCGCGTCTGAAATCTACCGTAAAAAAACTCGAATCCATGCCCAATGCAATCCTTTTCATTGATGAGATACATACAGTCGTAGGGGCAGGCGCAACAAGCGGCGGTTCCATGGATGCTTCAAACATTCTTAAGCCCGTATTAAATACCGGGAAGCTGCGCTGTATCGGCGCAAGCACTTATGAGGAATACAAGAATCATTTTGAAAAAGACAGGGCCCTTTCAAGGCGTTTCCAGAAAATTGAGATATATGAGCCCGATGCAAAAGAAACATTTCAGATACTCAAAGGTTTAAAGTCCTATTACGAAGAACACCATGGGGTGAAATATACGGACACGGCGCTAAGGGCCGCCGCCGATCTTTCAGCAAAATACATAAATGATAAATATCTCCCGGACAAGGCAATTGACGTTATAGATGAAGCCGGGGCCCTGCTCAAGCTTTCACCTGCTTATGAACACAAAAAGACAGTGGGGCAGTCTGAAGTTGAATCGGTTGTCTCAAAGATTGCAAAGATACCAAAGCGTAATGTCTCAACATCGGACATGGACAAACTGAAAAAGCTCGAAGACGAATTGAAAAAGACGGTTTTCGGACAGGAAGAGGCCATCCATTCCCTCGCCTCTTCAATCAAGAGAACGCGTGCAGGGCTTGGATCACCTGAGAAACCCATAGGATCATTTTTGTTCTCTGGTCCGACAGGCGTCGGAAAGACTGAGGTATCAAAAACAATTGCCTCTGTTCTCGGTATCCAGTTTACAAGATTCGATATGAGCGAATATATGGAAAAGCATACGGTGGCCCGGTTAATCGGGGCACCTCCGGGTTATGTGGGCTTTGATCAGGGAGGACTTCTGACCGATGCCATACGAAAATATCCTTACAGCGTTCTTCTGATGGATGAGATCGAAAAGGCCCATCCGGATATTTTCAGCATCCTGCTTCAGGTAATGGATTATGCTACATTGACTGACAATAACGGGAAAAAGGCAGACTTCCGGAATGTAATTCTCATCATGACCTCAAATGCCGGAACTAATGAAATGAGTAAAGACACTATCGGCTTCGGGGACAGAAGCAGGGACACCCGTTCAAAAGGCAAGGACGCCATTAACAGGCTCTTCAGCGCTGAATTCAGAAACAGGCTTGACTCTACTATCACGTTTAATTCACTGACACCGGAAATAATGAAGAAGGTGGTCGACAAATTCATAAATGAACTGCAGCAGCAAGTAAGCCAGAAGAAAGTGCTTATTGCTCTTTCAGACAAAGCAAGAAACTGG
Source organism: Nitrospirota bacterium (assembly GCA_016208905.1). Lineage (GTDB taxonomy): Bacteria > Nitrospirota > Thermodesulfovibrionia > UBA6902 > UBA6902 > UBA6902. The sequence goes on along the minus strand of JACQXG010000016.1, from coordinate 15,931 downwards.
CTTGCCGGGCACGGCTACGATCCTCAATTCGGAGCAAGGCCATTAGGAAGACTTATCCAGACCGAGATTAAGGATGTTTTATCAGAAGAAGTGCTGTTCGGTAAACTCTTCAAAGGCGGAAAAGTCGCTATTGATCTGGATAAAGACAAGCTGACCTTTAATTATTCGTGACGATCTTCAGACTCCCGGACGAACACATCTTCCCTCCTCCTGAGCTTGCAGAAGACAACGGTCTTCTTGCGGTGGAAGGGGACCTCAGCGAATCACGTTTGCTTCTTGCATACTCAATGGGGATCTTTCCATGGTACTCTGAAGACGATCCCATCCTGTGGTGGTCTCCTGACCCGCGGCTTGTTTTATTTCCAGGTGAATTGAAAGCATCCAAGAGCTTGAAACAGACGATCAAAAAAAAGATTTTCAATATCACCCTGGATACTGCGTTTGAAGAGGTCATAATAAATTGCGCTTCAGTTCATCGGAAAGATGACGGCGGCACATGGATTACTGATGACATGATAGAAGCATACATTCGTCTCTATAAATCGGGTTTTGCTCACTCCGCCGAAGCTTGGTTTGATAAAAAACTCGTTGGCGGACTCTACGGGGTATCGTTAGGGTCTGCATTTTTTGGAGAATCCATGTTTACAAAAAAAAGCAATGCATCAAAAGTCGCTTTTATATCACTTGTACAACAGCTCATGACATGGAAATTCTCATTGATTGACTGCCAACTCACGACCCCGCATCTTATCAGCCTCGGAGCCAAGGAAATACCTCGAACCGATTTTTTGGAGCTGCTGAAATCAGCTTTGCTGAAAAGTACAAAAAAAGGGAAATGGAAACTGGAAGACCAGAACTCTTTTCCAATGGTTGCATCCAAGCCAGTGAAGGTCAAATTTAATAATTCATAATTCGATAGGGCATTAAATTATATATTGCCAGTCATTATCCTTTATATACCGCTGATCAAATATCAGTTCTGCAGGTTCAAGACTGCTCTTAGTGTATCGAAATGACTTCTTAAATTCGCCCTCCACCGGCTTTCCATCAAAACTTCTTAACTGATATTCAGTTATAAATACATCTCCGGCTGGATATTCAAATCTTCCTGAAATTCATATCCAGTGATCCGTTCTCCTTCTCCCTTTTTTCCTGGCTTAGAGAGATCAATATCATAGGGCACTGAAATATATCTTTTGTTCGTTTTATTGTAAATAACGCGTATAACCGGCTGCAGCATATTATCTTCACTGTGACTTGTAACAACACCGATCAAGCCGCTTTCCAGACATACCAGCGAACCTACAGGATAAATACCCATACAACGGATAAATTTCTGGACCAGCTCTTTATTGAATTGAGTATCGCTCCATTCATAGATCATCCGGAGCGCCTGAGTTGGCGCAATCTTGCGTCTATAACATCTTTTGGTTGTCAATGCATCATATACGTCAATAATAGCAATGGCCTGCCCGGTATAAGAAATTTTATCCCCCTTTAAGCCATTAGGGTACCCTGACCCATCCGCTCTTTCATGATGCTGATAAGCCGTTATAATTGAAGTTTCGGTAATGCCCTCTGTTTTTTCAAGTATGCTCCGCCCATACTGTACATGGCCTTTGATTATATTGAATTCTTCCGCAGACAATTCCCCTTCCTTTGTTAAGATATCTGTCGGAACATTTATTGCTCCGATATCATGCAGCAGCGCACCGACCCCGACTTCTCTCAGCAGCTGAGAATCAAAACCCAGGTATTTGCCAAATGCAACCATCAGAGTGCATACATTTATCGAATGGCTATATAAATATTCATCGGCCTTCCTGAGTCTTCCAAGTCCTGTAAGGGCATTTTTATTCCTAAGTATCGAAGCAAGAATATCATCAACAGTATGCGCCACAGATTCTTTTTGAATTTGATTACCTGACTTAATATCACTCATTACTTTCTGTACTGTCAGCATTGACTCTTTTTTTATCATTTTCGCTTTGATGATTTCTATTTCTACCGGGGCAGGTTTGACTTTCTCAAAATGAATTTCATCCGTCTCATCATGTTCTTCATGCCGGTCATGTTTTTTGAGTTTTACTTTTTCTTCCTTATCGGCTTCTTCTTTCGATGGCACGCCTTCAACATCTCGTCCCTTGTCCGTGTCAATATAAAGCTCACGGATACCGAACTTGATGATTTTTTCAATAACATTATTGTCTTTTACCTTTAAACTGCTTCCAAAAAAAGGATGGTCCAGCCAGCTGCAATTCAGATCATGCACATACATGCCCGGCTTTAATTGATCAACTTTTATTTTTTTTACCATGATTAATTATCCGGAGGTTTACTCCCGCTTTGATCCTGATATTTTATTTATCTTATCGGAAGCTGCAGGGGGGTACTTGAGTGAACAAATTCTATTCGAATACTGATAGTTGGCGCAGGATATTCCGCTCTCTTGCACGCCTTATCTTCATGACTGTCAGAATGCGACATTTTTTATGTGACATTTATGAGAAAGTATTTTAAAATAGTGAATCTTACAAAAGGAGAGAAAATGGATATAGATGAAATAAGCGGGCCGCGGGTACCTGCTGTCATCCATCCCGAAATTGCAACAGATGAAGCAGAGCCTGTACAAGCAGAGAACCGGGTTTCACATATAAAAGCAAGAACCAGCCCCTACGAAGACCTTCAGAGATGGAACATTGAAGACAGGGTGACCATATCCCCCGAAGCGCGCCGGAGATATAAACAGATGCGCATGGCCAAGAAAAATAACAGCCATTGAATCAAGATTAGCTTCACAATACTTCTTTGACCTTATAATACATCGTGGTTGTTTTTTCCCTGATCCATGTATTACTCTTTAATTGAACATCTGACACCTGTATAACTAACTTATGTACAACGAATACTTTGGCTTAAAAGAACCGCCTTTCTCCATTGCCCCGGATCCCCGTTACCTCTACATGAGCAAAGAGCACCGGGAGGCATTGGCGCATCTGGTATATGGTTTTAACAGCGACGGAGGCTTTGTATTGCTCACAGGTGAAGTAGGGACAGGCAAAACCACCGTCTGCCGCTGCCTGCTGGAGCAAACTCATGATAATACGTCCATTGCTTATATTCTTAATCCAAAACTTACTGTACCGGAGCTTCTGGCAACTGTCTGTGATGAACTGGGGATCAAGTACCCAAAAGACAATTCCAGCATAAAAGTTTTTGTAGATTTGATTAATGTCTGTTTGCTTGAGACCCATGCAACCGGCCGTAAGACCGTGCTCCTTATCGACGAAGCGCAAAATCTCAGCTCAGAAGTCCTTGAGCAGCTGAGACTGCTGACTAATCTTGAAACAAATCAGAGAAAGCTGCTTCAGATAATCCTGATCGGACAGCCTGAGCTCAGGGACAAATTGTCGAAACCCGATTTGCGGCAGCTCTCCCAGCGGATCATTGCCCGTTATCATTTAGGAGTTCTTTCCAGGAAAGATGTCGGCTCTTATGTGTCACATCGCCTGTCTGTTGCGGGACTGCAAGATCAATTGTTCCCCGGTGCGACTATCAATAAGCTTTACCGCCTGAGTGGAGGGGTGCCGAGGTTAATCAATGTACTATGTGACAGGGCCCTTCTCGGCACGTACACCCTGAATAAAAAGTTTGTCAATACATCAACGTTGAAAAAAGCGGCGCGCGAGGTATTCGGGGAATTAAAATCCCGGAGACCCGGACAATATAGAAAAGCGGCTGCATGGGTATTTTCTTCTCTTATCATTATCGCAGTCGGAGTCGTCCTGGCGGCAACTTATTATAAAGAGAAATCACATTATAAAGAGAAATCACAAGTGACAACAGGTTACGAAAAAGTAGGCATACCTTATCAGCCGGCGAACAATGTCCCCGCCTGTGACCAGGCCGAAGCCGGCGGACTGAAATGTTATGAAAGCCTCGGTAGTTTAAACCGTCTCCGAAACATAAACAGACCCGCAGTGCTCAAGCTTTCCGACAGTGAGGGAAATCAGTATTATGCTGCATTAACTGCAATGAAGGGAGATTCAGCAAAAATAATAGTCGGCGCTGAAACGAGAGAAGTTTCTCTTAAAGATGTCGAGTCATTCTGGCCCGGAGAGTATATCCTATTATGGCGTCCTCCGGCTGATTCTAAAGATGTTATCAAGCCGGGTGTACAGGGCCCGGTAGTTCAATGGCTTGATAAGCAGCTCACACTATTTGAGGGGGGACCAAATTTACCCCGCGAAAATCTGCAGTATGACGATGAGCTTGTAAAGCGGGTGAAAATATTCCAGCTCGCTAAAGGCCTTGTACCTGACGGAAAAGCAGGAACTCAAACAATGATCCATCTTGACGCTGCCGACAGCAGTGATAAGCCGTCATTAGTTGAAATGCAAAAGGACCGTTAGAAATGTCATTTATACTTGATGCCCTTAAAAAACTGGAACAAAAACGTCAGCAAGGCACGGTCCCTGACCTGATGACTGTTCATGCAGCTGAACGCCAACGGCCTGAAAAACACAGGATCTGGCCCTATTTTGTCATGGGGGCATTAATATTAAATGCGGGTATATTGGCAGCCGTGTTCCGCCCCTGGGAAGCTAAAGATCAAAAGCCTGCCGCTCCGGCGACTGTTGAAACACAGCAAACAAGAATCCCTGAGATATCAAAGCAGATAACTGGTAGAGGATCACAGAATACAGAACATAGAACACAGACACTAACTGAAATATCAAATCAGACAGGTGTCAAAGGCAAAATGCAGGCATCCGCGTCTTCTCAAATCAAAGAGGGGCCTGCTCTTCCTGATAAAAAAACAGCAAAAAAAACCTCTAAGGGTCCGGTTACAATTGCTTCGAAAACAAAGATTGATACACACAGTCAAAAAGGTGAAAATCCCCCGACGACGCCTGAAGAAAAAATAAAGGGGCCCGGTCAGGTTGAAGAGGGCCCTGTTAATAATCAAAACATGGCCGAAGAAAGTCCGACTGCGCTCAGATTAAATACTTCTTCGCAGGAACTGACAGTCCTCCGTAAAAAAATAAAAGAAGAGACATCATTTGCAACTGACGTCCCCGTCTTAAAAAACAAGCCTGTTAATAATGTTAAAGCTGAATCAAATAAGCAGGTCCTTGAATTCAGTCAATTGCCTGAGGAAACAAAAAAAGAGCTTCCCAATATTTCCATTTCCGCGCATATATATTCAAATAATCCGGGGGCCCGGATTGCCAACATAAATGGTTCTAACATACGGGAAGGGGAAGAAGTAATTAAGGGACTAAAGGTCAGGGAAATAACCATAAGCGGAGTGATCTTCGACTATCAGGGCCTGCTCTTCCAGGTGAGGGCATTTTAGATTTCGTGAGGGTGCATTATGAAAAGAACTCGTATTAAGAATATTTTCTCAGAGGGCAATATCGGTCAGACGATAACAATCTGCGGCTGGGTAAGATCAAAACGTGAATCAAAGGGCGTAGCTTTTATAGCATTGAATGACGGTTCAACACAAGACACCTTACAGCTTGTTGTTCCTTCTGATTCATCTGCCTTCAATAAATTATCAGGCTGCAATACAGGGGCCGCCATCAGGGCCGCAGGCTTGCTTAAAGAATCGTTGGGGAAAGGACAGAAGTATGAAGTAGAAGTATCAGACCTTGAAATATTCGGGGAAGCTGATTCTGAAGCATATCCTTTACAGAAGAAAGGGCATACATTAGAATTCCTGCGCGAGATCGGCCATCTCAGGCCGAGGACAAATACTTTCGGCGCCGTGTTCAGGGTCCGCAATGTTCTTTCAAATGCAGTACATGAATTTTTCCAAAGTCGCGGTTTTATCTGGGTGCATACTCCTATCATTACTGCAAGCGACTGTGAAGGGGCCGGCGACTTGTTTACCGTGACCTCTCTTGATCTTGAAAAACTGCCCGCCGGCAATAACGGAGATATCGACTTCTCCCAGGATTTCTTCGGCAAACGCGCATACCTTACAGTCAGCGGGCAATTAGAGGCGGAATTTCTCGCCATGTCACTGGGCGATGTTTACACATTCGGCCCTACTTTCAGGGCGGAAAATTCCAATACCTCGCGTCATCTGTCTGAATTTTGGATGATCGAGCCGGAGATGGCCTTTGCGGACATCAATGATGTTATGCAGCTGGCTGAAGACTTTATTCATTCCTTATGCGGCATGGCGCTGGAAAAATGCGAAGATGAAATTGCTTTTTTTGAAAAGTTCTACAAGAACACCTCAATTAATGACCTCAGGTCTTTGGCTGAAAAGCCTTTTGTCCGTATGACCTACACCGAGGCGATTAAAGTGCTGGAGAAGACTAAAGAGAAATTTGAGTTCCCTGTTAAATGGGGACTGGATTTACAGTCAGAGCATGAACGCTATCTTACAGACAAAGTTTTTAAAGGGCCTGTCATTGTGGTTGATTATCCCAAAGGAATAAAGGCCTTTTATATGAGGCAGAATACAGACGGAAAGACCGTCGCAGCCATGGATGTCCTGGTGCCGAAAGTGGGAGAGATCATCGGCGGCAGCCAGCGCGAAGAAAGACTGGAATTACTTGAAGGCCGGATGAATGACATGGGACTTCCGCTTGAAAACATCCAGTGGTATCTAGATCTGAGAAGATACGGCTCAGCGCCCCATGCAGGATTCGGCCTCGGGTTTGAACGTATGGTGCAATACATAACCGGGATGAGCAATATCCGCGACGTCATCCCATGCCCACGGGCGCCGCAGTCGATAAAGTTTTAGAGCCATAAGCTGTTTGAGAAATAATCTTAATTTATTCCTGTTTCTCGAAAGCATCGCAGTAAAAATAATATTTCAACGGGAAAGTATTTATGTTAAACTGTAACAGACATAACGATAATTTGACAAAAGATTACGAGTTGCGATCAACAAGTCTCTGTAACCCTAAATAAATTGTGGATAAGATTGGCTGAGAATTCATAATGACATCTTACCGAAATATTTTCCGGCTAATGTTTGTTATTTTCTTTCTTCATCTCATGGGTGATGTATTTTATCGCTGGGATGGGTTTAAATATTATGCTTCATTTTCTGATTATCTTCCGAGTATGGCCTGGATATCTGTTCTCTGGACTATAGTAGCGGCATTTGCTGCCACAGCAGTATGGCTGTTTCTAAAAATTTTTGAATGGGTGCTCCTGCGAATCAGGTGGAAAATCAGGATAGAACTGTACATTACATTTATAACTATATTTGTTTTCCTGGCTGTCATAGTTTGGTATTTTAAAATACAATTATTCCTCCACGGAACAACGGCCCATGAGAAATCGATAATTGCTATTTGTTTATCCATTATAGCGCTATTGTTAACATGGCTGTTTCGTAATAAAGCAGAGGGGATTATAAAGGTTCTCCGTATTCAGGAGAGAATATCACCTTTAGTATGGTTATATAGTATCTGGCTTATATTCTCTGCCCTTTTGGTAAGTTACTGCTTATTGGTTAAACAGCCTGCAAGTACTGTCCCGCAAGAAACATCCCAATCCAGCCTTATGACAGGAAAAAGATTATGGACCCATCAAACATACGTAAACGCAGAAGGCGCCACAGCGCCTCTTAAAAGCAGTACCGAAAATCTGCCGTTAATTCTCAGAAATAATGGCTACTATACTATGGCTTTTATTGCAAATAATATGGCATCTCCCAGATTGCTCGGTATTAAAGAAAGTTTTGATTTGGCTCCCAGAACAATGGAGTTCACAACTCCTGCCTCTTTGTCCGAAACTATTAATGTATTTCTATACAAGCATTTTGCAAATAAATTCCGATTATATAATTGGATTATGAAGGCAGATTTTCCTTTTTTATATTTTTTGTCTCAGATTTCCAAAGAAGCCACCAAAACAGAAGTGCCGCCCGAAATAGCTTTTAACATGTTTCTGTCGTCTGTTGATGATAATCCATCGGTCCCTTTTTTTGCATGGATCCATGTCCTTCCGCCTCACACTCCTTATTCGCCGCCTGAGCCATACCTTGGAATGTTTGATACTTCAGATAATTTGAAAAGATCACAAGCTTCAGAAATACAGCTTTGGAGAGATTGGAATTTCATCAGGACACGGTACGACGAATTTATAAGATATTGTGATAAACAGCTCGAAACTTTTATTGAAATGTTAACAGCAAGAGAGAAACTGAAAAATACAATAATTATTTTATCGTCAGACCATGGAGAGAGTTTTGAACATGGATATTTGGGGCACGGTGATCAATATCTTTATGAACAGGTCACACATGTGCCACTTATTATCAAAGAGCCTGATCAGCACAATGGAAGAATCATTCATGATCTCGTTGAACAAATAGATATACCTGCAACAATTCTGGATTTAGCGCTCATTCCTGTTCCGGAATGGATGGAGGGGCGGTCATTAGTACCGCTTATGCGTGGTAAAATACTCCCATCAAGGACTGCGTTCTCAATGGCTATTGCCGGTAACCCCCGCGGGAAAGAAATCAGCAGGGGCACCATTGCTGTCTGGCAGGATGATTATAAGTTGATATATGATCTTGATAAACACGAATCTTTACTTTTCAATCTGAAGAGTGATCCGGATGAACTTGAAAATATTTCCCTTAAAGAGAAGGACATGGGTCAGCAGCTGCTATCTCTTATTCAGAGCAATCTTGAAAGAGCCAACAGGAACATCCTCGCAGGTGAATCACTGCTAAGATGAAGACTCCCGCCCGGAAGACAGCTGGATTCAAAAACATAATAAGAGCACGAATACCGGTATTACATAGTTTTCATTAATGAGCATTGCTGAAACATTGGGATGACAGAAATTGCATAACACATCATTAACACAGAAATTATTATTGATTATATTTGGACTATTTATTTTTATTTTGTTGATTGAGCTTTTTTTCCGGCTCGGCGGATTCATTCTAAATACAAATAATATCAAAAGCTATAATTTTAAGAAATCAACCACAAATAGAGTGTTATGTATTGGCGATTCCAGCACTTATGGGATTGGAGCAAGTGACGCAATAAAATATAGCTATCCAAGTCAATTGCAGCGGCTTCTCGATGAGAAAGCAGCAAACAAGAACTTTGAAGTAATAAATCTTGGAGTCCCGGGTATTAATTCATCACAGGTATTAAACAGATTTAGAAATAATATAAAGAGATATGAGCCTGAATTGATTATTGTGATGGTTGGAATAAATGACCCCTGGAATCTTGAAGAAAGCAGCATAATAAAATATTATGAAGCAAACATCTTTAAAAAATTATTTTTCAGCATTGATTTTCTCCTGAATAAATTAAAAACATATCAGTTCTTTAAATTAGTATCAATTTCAAATAAATTTAACAAGCCTAGAGAAAATCAAGATGCGATGTTTCAATCGGAACAGGAACTTGTAATCCCTGACTTAAATGATGAAACAATAAGCAAGGGGTTTAAACATTCGCTACGTGACCCTTTCAAATCAATCGCCTTATATAAAGCGATCGAAAATAATATCGCTGAAATAAATCATATTGCACAAGAGAATGGCATCACTGTTATTTTCATGAAATATCATAATGGCGGTTGGGGCCGCCCGGAGAGAGCAATACATGAAACTTATGCCAAACTTGGGACTATAACCATAGATAACACGGCTCTTTTCAGGGAAGCAGTCGAAAAGGGATTGAACATTAGGGGAAATGATCGATGGCATCCAAACGACCTTGGATATAAGCTCATAGCAAGAAACATCTATAATAAAATGGTTGACTTAAGTATTATAGATAGTAAGCGCATTGATATTTTTTAATGCGAAATATGGTTTTGCCCGCCCTTTATTTTTATTTCAGCCCATTATATAATCTCATTGTCAATTAGGTCATCTGATTTGCAGCGGTTTCCAACTAATAAAGATATTCTGTCCGAAAAGGAGATTGACCATCGCAGATTCTATTGCATTACTGTCTTTGTTAATAGGCCTTGAATTAGTGCTTGGCGTAGACAATGTTCTGGTGATCGCCATCTTCGTAGGACGCCTGGCTGAGTCACAAAGAAACAAGGCAAGGATGCTGGGGTTAAGCCTTGCTTTAATTGCCAGGATATTGATGCTTGTTGTTATCCTGGCCCTGGCAAACCTGACAAACCCGATTCTCTGGAATTTATCTGTCAGGGACTTGATTCTTCTGGCAGGAGGGCTATTTCTTTTATATAAAGCTGTAAGAGAAATACATCACACCGTTGAGCTGAAAGAAGAAGGGGATATAGCCATTGGAAACAATTCAAACAATTATTTTAACGTGATCCTGCAAATCGTTCTCCTGGATATCGTCTTTTCCGTTGACTCTGTAATAACTGCCGTCGGGTTAACGGATAAATTATGGATTATTGTCGCCTCTGTCCTGGTATCTTTTACCGTTATTCTCGCCTTTGCAAAACCTATCGGCGAATATATTATCCGGCATCCGTCTCTGAAAATTCTGGCCCTCTCATTCCTGATAACCATCGGCGTTACTATTTTTATGGAAGGGCTGCACAAACATGTTCCCAAGGCTTACATTTATTTGCCGATGGGGTTCGCTTTGTTAGTAGAGGTATTACAGATGAGATATGAATTTAAAAAGAAGGCGCTGCGCCTGTAACGCTCCGGCAATAATCAGTTACTTTATGTTCTGAATGGGGTCCTGAGGACATCATAGTGTTTTTAAAAAATGATACCAAAATAAAAGTAATTGCATTACTCATCGCATCGTTAACTTTTCTTGTATATCTCCCTGCCCTTAAAAACGGCTTTGTCAACTGGGATGATCAATTGAATGTCTATGAAAATCCTTATATAAGAGCCCTTGATTTAAATCTCCTCAAATACATGTTCTCGTTTCAGGACACAATGTGGATCCCGATAACAAGGCTTTCTCACGCCCTTAATTATGCCGTATGGGGGTTGGACCCAATGGGTCATCATCTTACAAACATTGTCTTTCACGGATTCAATACCTTTCTTGTAGTCATCCTTGTCATACGTTTAATGGAGAAACCCGGCTTTTCAGACCCAGCTCCTGGTCCGGGAAGTGACACGGCATATATAAAAAATACCCTTATAGCCGGCGGACTAACAGGGATTCTCTTCGGAATTCACCCGCTGCGCGTGGAATCCGTTGCGTGGGTAACAGAACGTAAAGATGTCCTCAGCTGTTTTTTCATGCTTCTCAGTCTGCTTTATTATCTGAAATTCGTTTCAATCTCCTTAAAAAAGAAAAGGAGACTATATTATGTCCTCAGTCTTGTCTTTTTCGTCATGGCAATGATGAGCAAACCGATAGCAGTTACGCTTCCCGTTATATTAGTAATCCTGGACATCTATCCTCTTGAGAGTCTTAATTTCAAAGCCGGTCTAAAATCAGGCATAAGCGTAATTAAGGAGAAAATCCCTTTTCTTGCGCTGAGTCTTACCTTATCGATAGTCACTCTGGTGTCCTATGAGTCCGAAGGGATAACTGTAACAAAACTGGATGCAGGTTTCATAGACAGATTATTAATATCAGTCCGGACCCTCTGTTTTTATCCTGTCAAGATACTATGGCCGGTAAATCTTGCTCCCATGTATCCATATCCATCGAAGGTCTCATTTTTTGCAATGGAATACATTGCTGCGCTTATATTATTCCTGGCAATCAGCGCCTTTTGCGTCTATAAATGGAAGAGGAATAAAATCTGGTCAGCAGTCTGGCTATTTTATATCGCAACTTTGCTGCCTGTATTAGGGATCATAAAATTCGGATATTTCGCAGCAGCAGACCGCTACACTTATCTCCCGGGTCTGGGACCTTTTCTTTTGATCAGTCTGGGCATAACATCTCTGTACGGATATTTCTCAAATAAAAATCTGCTTCAGCTGAGGAAATATTTTCTATTTACGGTATTCATTCTTACCGTATGCGCGTTGTCAATCCTTACAATACAACAGATAAAAATCTGGGAAAGTTCCATATCTTTATGGAGTGCGCAGATAAATAGATTTCCGGACAGTCATTTAGGTCATATGAATCTTGCAGACGCGTATGTAAGAGACGGCAACTATCAACAGGCGATAGTCGTATTTAATAAAATTGAAGAATTATATCCATCTGACCCGGACAATTATTTCAATCGCGGGATAGCCTATGGAACATTAGGATTACATGAAAAAGCAATTGAGGATTTCAAAAAAGCAATCAAATTGTCCCATCAGAATGCAAAATATTATAATGAGCTTGGCATCGCCTATGGAAGCCTTGGCAATTATCTGCAGGCCGTGGATAATTTAAATGAGGCTGTCAAGCTTGACCCTGAGCTTGCGAAGGCTTATTACTATCGCGGGATGGCGTATAAAAGTCTGGGCATCAACAATTTATTTATCGTGGACTTCCGGAGGGCCGCTCAACTGGGACATAAAAAAGCACAAGACTACCTATCTGCTGCTGGAATAAAATGAAACTGGAGATGATCCTTAATCGTGAACTTCCGGCATTTTCAATGCCTTGTTCCTGTAGCTGAAATTCGTTCCTATCCTTATGGGGAGATTTCGCGGGCTTCGCAAACTTCTTTTAAGCATATTCCTGAGTCTGTATGTCTCACGGAATATCCAGAAGTAGCCGCGCTGGAGTTCGTCAGCGGTCATGTTTTTTGGTTTGAATATGACTTCACCTGTGTGATATTTGGCCCAGTCTCTGTCTGTTATCCTTCCTTCCTTTTCCATGTCCGTATAAAGTTTGGTGCCGGGGAAAGGTGTGAGTATGTGAAATTGCGCGGCGTCGATATTGTTTTCCATGATAAAGTCGAAGGTCTTTTCAAATACCGTTGTATCGTCTTCGTCCAGCCCTAAAATAAAACTGCCGATTATATTAATGCCTGCCTTGTGTATCCTCCTGATCGCCTCTTTGTAGCCGTCAGGCGAGTTCCATGATTTACTCATTTTCCTGAGATTGTTTTCGGAGAGGGTCTCAAAACCGATGAATGCGTACCTGCCCCCGCTTTTCGCATACAAAGAAAGCAGCTCATCGTTTTTTGCAAAATTAATTGTGGTCTGTCCTCCCCAGATGCGCTTCAACGGTATGAGCGCTTTGAAAAGCTCTTTAGCGTATTTCGGGTTGCCGGTAATGTTGTCATCAACGAAAAAAAAGTCTTTGCCCTGAAATTCCTTTATCTCATGCATTACTTCGGCGAGGGGCCTGGTCCTGAATTTGTTGCCGAAGAAGGCCGTGACAGCGCAATACTCGCAGTTAAACGGACAGCCGCGTGTTGCCTGTAACGTATTGTATGATGTGTATATATCCCTGTCGAGAAGGTCCCTGCGCGGAACAGCCATGCCTTTCATATCAATCAGAGCGTCAGCATGGTATACGGCTTTCAGTTTTCCTTTTTCAAAATCATGAAGCAGCTGCCTCCACACTCCCTCTGCCTCACCAACGACCACGCTGTCTGCATGTTTTAGCGCTTCGTCAGGCAGGGCCGAGACATGAATCCCCCCCATGACCACTGTTACGCCTTTTTCCCTGAAACCGTCAGCAATAGCGTATGCGCCCGGGACCTCAGCAGTGAAAGCCGTAATCCCGACAAGATCAACTTTCATGTTAAAATCAACCGGGGTAGTGCGGGCGTCCAAAATTTCCACATCCCAGTCTGACGGTGTCAGCGCCGCAACTGCCGGCAGACTAAGGCGCACAAAACCGGCCTTGCCCGAGCTTGACACCTTGCCCCAGTAACCCCGTTCAGTCTTCGGTAATATTAAAAGCAGTTTTTTCAATTCAGTCTCCTTCGAATAACCACAGAGATTATATATTAAAGTGTCAAACTTTCCCTGATATCGTTACTCTACTTTTTGTTGTCCACCATATTGACCCTGTCATACCCTCTTTCACTATGACATCCAGGTATACACCTGCCGCCTGTCCCGGTTTTGATATATTCAACAGATATCCTGGCGCTGCCAAACTGGAATTCTTCTCGTATATGGTCTTCCTGGTCAGAGGCATGGACGTCATGACATGCGCGGCATGTCCTTCCTTTCTTCTGATTCACATGTAACATGTGAAGATTGGTTTCTCCGTTCCTGAAGCCCGTTATTGTTATAGTCTTTTCAGTTGTTACAAGCGCTTCCTTATGACAGTTAAAGCACAGGTCATATTCACCCTTTTCATAAGCAGAATAAAATTTATCAGGGAAAGCCATACGGAGTATAAAGGCATTATCAGACCCGTGAGGATTGTGACATGCAGAGCAATTTCCCTGGACCACCGGGCCGTGCTGAAAGCGCCGCTTTTTCCAGATACTGCTGTCTTTGTGGCAAGTGAAGCATAGAGTATCTATCTTATCAAGCAGCAGATATTTGTTGTCTGAAAAGTGCGGCGAGTGGCATGACACACATTGTCCTTTTGCTGCCGGTTCATGCTTTCGCGCATATTGACTGATCTCGTTTTTTTTCTCCTCGTGACAGTTGAAACAAATTTTGTCCGCAGAAGTTTTCAAACGCAGTATACTGTCCCCTGAATGAGGATCATGACAATCAGTGCATCCGGATTTTATCAGAGGCGCATGAATATATTCCCGCGTCATTCCGGATATCATGTCTTCATGACAGATAACGCACAGATTGGCGCCAACGTCGGTCAGCCTTGATTTAAAATTCGAGGCATGAGGATCATGGCAGAGTCCGCAATTGCCGTCCTTAACAGGCTCATGAATGAATTCACCCGCGTAAAGACCTTTCAGGCTATGACACAATGAGCATAGTTTATTGTATGAGGCCCTTAGAAAGAACCTGTTATCGGACCCGTGAGGATCATGGCAGTAGGAACAATCACCGTCCTTTATGGGACCGTGAATAAATTGGCTTGACTGGATCTCCTTCTCTATCTTTTTATGACAGCCGTAACATGCAGCGCTCTGATTGCTTTCCAGGCCGTATGGATTGGGATAGGCGCCTGTATGGCATGTATCACATTCACCGTTTACGGCAGGCCCATGCTGAAATGTCTTTTTCCCGGGCATAAACTTTTCATGACACTGTCCGCTTATGCATCCGCCGAATCTTCCCGTATGGGAAAAATATTCATCTGCCGTTTGGAATGGAAAGGCATTTTCAGACAATACCTGTAAAAAGGGAAGAACGAATATAATTGCTGCAGGTAAGATTCTCAATAATTTTGCTTTATTCATAAATCATCAGATCTCCGCTTCTGTGAAGATGGTCTGTTTCTTCTTTATCTTCGAGGCCAAGGGAAACCTGTGTTGCCTTAATAAGCAAATCCAGGGCTTTCTTATAATCGCCGTTTTCGGCATATAGTTTAGACAGGGAATATAACACCGATATCCTGTTATAGTCGGATGGTTCATATATAGCCGGCGTTTTCTTCTTCTTATCAAAAAGTGTAAGGGCTTCCTCCAGTTCTTTTAAGGCATCACCGACTTGTTTTCTTTTTTTATAAATCATTCCTAAAACGTAATGCGCCTCCGCCAGATTGCCGTTGATGGAAATGGCTGCCTTAATGTGCGCTTCCGCTTTGTCATATTCTTCATTTTCCAAAAGCAGCAATCCGTAATTAAAGTGGGCATGGGTACTGTTTTGGTCCAGTTTTATCGCCAGATCAAACTCATCTACGGCATCCTTAAAGCTGCCGCTCTTCCATAAAATAATACCCATTAGATTATGAGACGGCGCATATTCCGGGGCCATTTGCAAGGATTTTTTAAGAGGCGAGAGGGCCTGTTCCACTAACCCCCTTTTATACATTTGATGTGCATAGCTGTAAAGCCTGTCTGAATGAGAACCGGGGCCGTCTGCATTTTTTGCCTCCATATCAGGGGCGGGCATTGCAAGACCTATTAAACCTTTGATCTCTTCTGTAAACAGCGGCTGTGATGCCAATGGAAAACTCGGATATATAAATTTGAT
>JACQXG010000082.1 GCA_016208905.1 Nitrospirota bacterium | reverse complement strand
ATTAAAATCCTGAAATCCTACTACATTATCTGAATCAAGATCAGCGTCAGGGTTCCAGTTAGGTGACGAAGCAGTGGACAACCACGCTGCCTTGAATACGTTAAAGTCCATAAATCCTACAACGCCGTCATTGTCAAGGTCCGCATCGCAAATATTGCCGTACCCGTCAGTGTCTGTGTCCTGCTGTCCGGGATTTGCTGTTAAAGAACAATTGTCACATGCATCGCCTGTTCTATCGCCATCAGAATCCGGATCTATTTGACTGGTTCCGGCTTGATACTCCTGGAGATTAGTCAATCCATCGCCGTCATCATCATAATTTGCATCACTCACACCATAGGCAGCTTCCCAATCATCGGGCATTCCGTCTAAATCGCTGTCAATTTTAGCAGTTGCCGATAACCGGTTGCCTACCTCATCGTAAAGATACACTATCATTGTCCCATCCTCATATTTTAAGGATTTCAGCCGGTTCAGATCGTCGTAGACATAATCAATATTCCCGGCGAAAGAAACAACAGCAGGTAAAAAGATAAAAGCGATGACTGCGAAAGTAATTAATGCCTGATGCCTTAGTTTTGGAAGCATTTCATTGTCCCCCGTTAAAGGTATTCATATTATTCGATTGTGTATATTCATTCCAAATATTCCTGTATTTCGAAAATTTTCCCCAAAATATATCAGCGTACCTTTCCCTTGTTTGCATCCTCTATTTTGCCCATCACTTTTCACATCCACTAATCTGACTCGTTTCGGGAGAGACTCCCGAAACACGGGAAACTCTAAAATGTATATTGTAGGTTTGACCCCGGTCACTGTTGTGACCCCGGTCACTGTTGGCACTGTTGGTATAAAGAAATGCTCCGCCTGCCATATCAACGGGATCTAAAGAGGTATGAGTAGTTACATTGGTCATGTTCCGGATAATGTTAACAGGCGTATAGGAGCTGGTAACCTGGTTTGAAACGGTTTTGTTCACTACCGGCGGAGTTATATATCCCGGAGTACTGGCATACCCTCCGTAATAATCGCCGCTGATGATCATGCCTATATTCCCTGATGAAGGTGTAAATATCTTTGAAATATAGCCTGACCCGCCCCATGTGCCTATCCCTTCATTACAGTTTTGTGGAAGGACAATGGTCTTCCCGTTGTTTACGTCACCCTGAAGGCTGGTGATGTCACATTTAGACGAATTCAGGAGTTGGGTCTTGATGGAATGGACTGACAGTAAAAAATGCCGCTTTCATAATCCTGCTTTTTTCTTTACACCCTGTCTCGCAAGAGAATCGGCCTCTTTGTTCATTTCCCTGCGAACATGAGCAACTTTATAATCATCAAAATCTTTCAATATATTTGTTGCCTGTACCCAGAGAGGAATCAGATTTTCATTCTTTACTTTATAAATCCCGTTTATCTGTCTGACCAGAAGTTCAGAATCAAGAAAAATCTTTATATTTGTTACTCCCAGAGATCTTGCTTTTTTAAGACCCTTTAGTAATGCAGAATACTCGGCTACATTATTTGTAGCAATTCCTATATATTCAGAAATCCTGAAAGTCTCCTTATCACCCTCGCACTGAATATCTTTGTCAGCGATATCAATAACTACCCCTATTCCGGAACTGCCAGGATTTCCACTGGAGGCGCCATCACAATGCATTACCGCATATATCTTTTGAGCTTTTTTATCTGAACTGGAATATCCCGTGTCAAACAAATCCGGTTGGATGCCTTGCCGCTTTTTATAATTACCAGCCGGCATTAAGACGAAGGGTGAGCTTCCCGGTCGTGATTGTCAGATGAAGGAGATTCTTTAAAATAGAGAAACCTTTTGCAAAAGAAACAACTATAAAGATTATCATTCTTTTTTATGTCATTAAATAATTGAGGCGGAATATTTGTATTGCAGCCAAGACAGATTTCGTTCCTTGTTTCTACAACCGCCTTATCGCCAAACCTTTTCAGGAGATTGATGTATTGGGTATAGATTCCTTTATCTATCCGTAATACAAAATCTTTTCTCTTCGCCTTTTCCGTTTCAAGCTCTGCCTGTAACTTCTTTTGCTCCTCCCCTAATACCTTCTCCTGCTGGTTAAAAGCATCTTCTGCCTTCCTGACTTTCACTTGTTCTTCTTTTAAATCCTTTTCGTACGTCTCAATTTCTTCCATGATGATAAGGATATCATCTTCAATCATAGAAATATTTTTTTCAAATCCCTGAATCTCTTTTAGATGAGCTTCGTATTCCTTGTTTGTCTTGATTCCGCTGCTTTTGGATTTGAGTTTGGCTATCTTGTCCTGAATTTCGTCTAATTGCATGTCCTTGACTTTTTTCTTTTTATTCAGAGCATCAAGTTTGATCTTTGCCTTTTGAAATTTTTCATTTGCTTCTTGAAGAGGGGATTTAAACTGGTCCAGTTTACGGGGAATCACATCAATATTTTCTACCATTGACATGATAGAGGAATCCAGGTCCTGAAGTTCAATTAAGAATTTCAGTTGTTCATTCAATTTTGCCTCCAGAAATGGTGGGCCCACCAGGACTCGAACCTGGGACCAACCGGTTATGAGCCGGTAGCTCTACCAACTGAGCTATGGGCCCTGCATAGTTTTATATAAACATGACATTCTATGATAAAACACTTATAAAAGTAAACCCCGATAAGAGGGCCGCTGGCTGGTTGATGTTTTATCTTACTATCATTCATAATACTTGTCATGAATCCCGTTTTTAAAAAGGTCCACTCGGAAATTCAGAGGGGCATGAGGCTTTCCAGATGCAAAAAATGCGGCTGTATGAGGGGAACTCTCGAGAATCTCAAAGCGTCACTTCCACTGTTAAAAATTAAAGACGCTTCTGAATTACTGCAAAATGTAAATGAATGGTCCTCTCAACTTGAACCGCAGTCATACCCTTGTTTCGGTTGCAAATATTGTATCCCTCCTGAGGCAATGACGATGCTGACTTTAAAATATCCGGTGTTGGCATCGGCAACATTGTCAAGCTGTGAGATTAAGGTAAATGATAACTCCTGGCCGCCGGTTGAGGGTGAATATACAGTGCTGGACAAGTCGGCCCCTGTGGCGGTTTCAACACTTGCAAGCGTTAAACTGGAAGAAAAACTTGCAAGACTCAAACCCGCAGGCCTCTGCATTGTTGGAAAGACCGAAACGGAAAATATCGGTATAGATAAAATAGTCAAAAACGTTGTCTCAAATCCTTCAATCATCTCCATAATAGTCGCGGGAAAAGATACGGAAGGACACAAGAGCGGCAAGACCCTCCTGGCCCTCTGGGAAAACGGTGTAGATAAAAATATGCGCATAATAGGATCAAACGGAAGACGTCCTATACTAAAAAATGTGTCCAGGGCGGAAGTAGATAAATTCAGGAAACAGATTACGGTTGAGGACATGATTGGAAGCGAGAACATAAAAGCCATTGCAAATAAAATCAGGGAACTGTCTCTTAAGGCCCCTGTTAAATCAGGTGTTTCAAGCTGTGGATGCCATAGTGACTGCTGTGATACGGCGACTATCGCGGCGCCGGCTGTCATGCTTCCAAAATCCTTCATGACAATTTCCACAGTAACGGCAAATAAATTCAGTAAAGCATCTATAAAACTGGACAAGGCAGGATATTTCGTAATACTTCCTCAGAAAAAGAAGGCTGCCATTCTAGTTGAGCACTACTCTTATGACAACAAACTGATCAGAAAAATAGAAGGCAAAAACAGCCGGGACATATATCTGACAATTATTAATAATAAATGGGTAACGGACTTGGGCCACGCCGCATACCTGGGCAAAGAACTTTCAAGGGCAGAACTGTCGATAAAAAAGGGTTACAAGTTTGTTCAGGATGGGGCGTGAATAGAGTTTTGTAGGGGCGGGGTGACCCCGCCCTTACAGAGTTAAAATATAAGATAGCAATATTAATTATTAAAATTCGTTAACGCAAATCTCAAATTTTGAATTGTTCTTATTATGGGGAAAATAACAGCTGTCGCCAACCAGAAAGGCGGGGTCGGCAAAACAACAACAGCCATTAATATATCAGCTTCACTTGCCTCTGCCGGGAAGCATGTTCTCCTTATCGACACTGATCCTCAGGGCAATTCAACAAGCGGGCTCGGTATAGACAAGGACCATCTCAACGGAAGCATATACGATTTATATACAGAGGCAAAAACGATAGATAAAATCATTCAAGATACGGGGATGGATAACCTTAAGATTATTTCCTCAAATATAGACCTTATCGGCGCTGAACTTGAGCTTTTTGGGAAAGACAACAGGGAGACCATACTGAAACAGGCACTGGAACCAGTCAGGCATGATTACGACTATATCTTTATAGACTGTCCGCCGTCTCTCGGTCTTCTCACATTGAATGCCCTTGTGGCCGCTGACAGTCTGCTCGTTCCGATGCAGTGCGAATATTACGCCCTCGAAGGGATAAGCATGCTTCTCAGGACCTTTAATTTAATAAAGGACTCCTTTAACCCCGGCCTTGAAATAGAGGGAATATTGCTGACAATGTTTGACGGAAGAAATACACTGGCAAATCAGGTTTCAGATGAATTAAGAAGGCATTTTGGCGATAAGGTTTACAGGACGCTTATTCCAAGAAACGTGACCCTTGCTGAGGCCCCGAGTCATGGGAAACCTGTTATACTATATGACATCCGTTCCAGAGGAGCTCAGAGTTACATCGATCTTGCAAAGGAGATGATAGGAAATGAAGCCGGCACTCGGTAAAGGTTTGTCCGCCCTTATCCCTCAGAAGGAAAAGGAGAAAGGTAAGAGCAGGGAAATCCTTGACCTGGATATCAAGAATATTAAGCCCAATGAATACCAGCCGAGACGGATATTTAAAGACAGCGCCCTTAATGATCTTGTAGCATCAATAAAGGAAAATGGCGTTATCCAGCCCATAATCGTAAGGACTTCCTCTGATAATACCTACGAACTGATTGCCGGTGAAAGAAGATTAAGGGCCGCAGGAATTGCCGGCCTGAAAGTCATCCCTGCAATTGTGAAAGAAGCCGCCCCTGTTGAAGCCCTCGAACTCGCGCTCATAGAAAACATCCAGAGGGAAGACCTGAATCCCCTTGAGACTGCGGAAGCGTTTCAGCGGCTGATAAACGAATTCAGCCTGACACATGATGACCTGTCTAAAAAAGTCGGCAAAGACAGGGCAACCGTCAGCAATTATTTACGGATATTGAAGCTTCCTGCTGATATAAAAAAGTTAATTGCAGAAGGTTCAATAAGCATAGGCCACGCAAAGGCCCTCCTGCAGATTGAAAACAGGAGAATTCAGCTCGATGTTGCAAAAAAGATATTGCATAGCGGATTAAGTGTTAGAGAGGTAGAGAAATTAAGCAGGAAAGTTGCTTCACTCGACGCCTCTAAACAGAAGCCCTCTAAAGATCCTCAGATAGCCTCTCTTGAAGAGAAGCTGATTCACAGCCTCGGCACAAAAGTCCGTCTCATCCATAAATCAAATAAGCGCGGCAGAATAGAGATCGATTATTTCTCCCTTGAAGAATTGGACAGGCTCCTGGAAATACTGATACCTTAGGAATTTCTTTATCAATATAAAAGAGCAGCCAGGCAGGAGGCGCCTGACTGCCCTTTGGAGGGAGGGGAAGAGTCAAATCTTCCTACCAGCAACGACCGGATCTGCCAAAACCTCTATTCATAGTGCGAGGCGCCTTTTCACGTATCCTGGACTTAACATCATATATCTCCTTTTCAAGTTTTGACAGAGTCTCCACCGTTGTTTCTGGATCACGACTTGCTTCAAAATATTCAAACTTTTTATTGTGAAGTTCTCTTCTTAGATCCACAGTCTCATTAAGGAATGTCTGACCAGGTCCGTATCCCGGACCTCTGACACCCATCATTGGGCTGCCAAAGCCCGGCCCCATCATTTGGCCTCGATAGCCGGGGACGGTCATGTGATGGCCCCTTCCGCCAGGACCATGGGCAAAGGCCAATGCCCCCGCAGAAATGATTAATAATACTGCCATGCCTGCTAATAGGTTTTTCATTTTGTACCTCCCTTGCTGATTGTTAATAATTCTGTTTTTAAGATTAATCAAATTCTTTGAAGAAAAAATGAATAACCTATGAAAAAAATATGAAGCTCTTTTCACGCCTGGTTCTAAAGTCGTTTGATAAATCTTTTAAACTTCTTTACCGCATAAATGCAAAATTATTTTTATAAAAATGTTTTATTCGTATTTTCAAAATGAATAATATAATATATACGAATCAAATTAATGATGGGGCAAGATTAAAAATGACATCAACCAAAGAATATTTATATTTGATTATTGTTCTTCTTTTATTACTACCGGGCTGTCAGAAGGAGCAGAAGGACCGGGCGGAAAGCCCTTCGAAAGAAGTTTTATCGGGCGGGGTGCATACCAATAACCGTATAGCCGAACTGTTAGCATCAGTAGACATGCACCACTTTACTGATCCTGTTAAGGCCCCCGACTTTGAATTAAATTCAGTGCAAGGTGAAAGAATAAACCTTGCCCAGTTCCGCGGGAAAGTTGTCCTGCTCAGTTTCTGGGCCACATGGTGACCATGGTGCAAGAAGGAGTTGCCTTCTCTGGAAAATCTTTACCAGCATTTTAAAGGGAAACCTTTCGCCCTTGTTGCCGTTGACATACAGGAAGAAAGAGAAACTGTTCTTGAATCTGTGCAAAGTTATGGTCTCAGTTATTTCAACGTGTTAGATACGGACTCCAAAGTCAGCGCATTGTTTGGAGTCAGTTCCACTCCCGTAAAGTTTCTGATCGACACTGAAGGGAACATGGTAGGGGCCGGTCTCGGTTACAAAGAATGGGACAGTGATGAAATAAAAGCACTAATTCAAACGTTGATCGACTCAGGACAAAAATAGATATGTCGTTACTGTTAAATTATTTCTTTGCTTTTCCTGCTTCTTTTATCTTTTCCAAAAGTTCTTTATAGTGACTGTCAGCATACGCCAGGCCGTATTTATTATCTTTAGTTATTCCAATATCTCTCCAGCCCTTATCTTTCTCATATATCTTCATGCTCATTAAATCCAGATTCCCGTCTCCTCCGTTGTCTAAATATTCAATACGTTTAAAATATTCAGGCAGTTCATCCTGGGTAATGACAACAACCTCCGATATCCTGCTCTCTTTCTCAAGTCTGAAATAAGCTGTAACCCTCCCCTTGATTTCGCCTTCCCACAGCTTTTTATCATCAGGAGAGACAAATCTCATTGGAGGGATTATTATATTGTGCTTTATTGCAGGAGCCCCGCTCAATTTCTCCTGAGCACTGACAAGTCCTGCAATATTAACCATCAGCAACATTACTAATGCCATGAATGCCCTTGTAATATTCATGATATACCCCGGATTAGTTGATGCTTTAACCGATCGCTGAATTATAACAGGTTGTCTTAAACTCATACAATAAAGAAATCTATAGTGATTTAATATCTCAGTTGCTGGAGTATTCACCTTTTTAAAAAGGTCCTGCAGGTGGATTCTATGGATGCAGTCTTTTTCAGGCAGACAGTCATCTGAGTGAAGGAACTTCGGGGACGCTCTTGACTACGTTTTCTTATTACCAATTAGCTCACGTAATCAACAACGTCCCGCATTCACCGAAATATATCCAGCTTATTT
>JACQXG010000015.1 GCA_016208905.1 Nitrospirota bacterium | reverse complement strand
CAGCCTGTCTTCCGATTCCGCAGTGCGTCCCCAATCTCCATATGTGATTTCATCATCTTCCCACGTCGCCCCTTCAAAGGTGAGTCGGCTTTCGGCTAAATAGATTTTGTAATTGGCAAGAAAATTGTCTCTGATGCCTTCCTGTAAGGTGTAAGAATAGGTAGGCATGCCTTCCTTCTTTGCGCTGTCCCAACAATCGAAAAAGAGGCACGTGCTTTTTACAAGCTGACGTTCATGGTCGCTGATCCAGCGCAGTTCACCGGGGTTAGGTGTCGCGGTAAGGCCGATATGCACGGCATCAAAATGGGCCAGGGTAGCTCTGTGAGTATTATAAATGGAGCGATGACATTCATCTGTTATGACCAGATCAAAATAACCATGTCCGAATCCGTCTGCTCCTAACTGCCCGGCAATGGTGTCAAGTGTGCCTACAACGATTTGACCATCCAAGCACTTTTTCCCGCCATATAACAATGTCGACGGCCAAGCACGAAGATAATCATCAAAGGTTTCTTTAGCCTGTTTTGCCAATTCAATACGGTCAGCAAGAAAAAGGACCCTCGAAATGATCGCCGCCTGAAACCAGCGTTTCATAAGCATAGCTATGGTAAGTGTCTTGCCTGTGCCGGTAGCCATTTCAAAAAGCATCCGGCGGCGTCCGGTAATAAGCGCGTCGTCTGCTTTTTCAAGGCATTGCAACTGGTAAGGACGGGCTTCGATTTCTTCACCTTTAAAACGAAACGTTACTGGCAATGGAATAGTTTTCAAAGATTCTTGTATTGACCCACGCCTGTGAATCTTGAGATTCGAGCGTCGTTCCAAATCTGCCTGTGTTGGTATACCGAGAATCGGACGCGCATCTCCTCCGTCAATATAATCCCAGAAGTAATGCTCTTTTCCATTACTCAGGAGAATAAATGGAACATTTAGAGATTGCGCATATGCCTTTGCTTGTGCCTTAGCGCTATATGGATCAACCGAGAAGCGTTTTGCTTCAACAATTGCCAACGGCTGAGTTCGGGTATTTTTCAGCAGATAATCAGCGCGACCATCCGCAGAAGGCTCCTCTGTAGATACCTGAGCTTTATTGAAAATATCCCAGCCAGCATCTTTCAGAAGCTGGTCAATTACCATTCTTGCATCGGCTTCGGTCGTCATTTTGCAATAATATAAATAAATTAGATAAGAAACATTTGAAAGGCTTTCGTAATTTTAACAGAAACAAGATTCTTTTTTGTGGGAATAATTATTGGGATAGATGTTCCAATTTTGAGGACAACTTTATAGCCCTTGCAACTAGGCAATTATTTGATATACTGGTCTTAAACGGGTAAATTGAACAAGAAGGAGGACGCTTTATGAAGATCGAACTGGAAGGCAGTCTGCTTAAAATGGTCCCGGAGAATAACAGGGAAAAAGATGAACTCAACCAATTGTGGACAATCATTATCGGATGCGTAAATGAAGGCAAAAAACTTGTGCCTGTAGGTGAATATATACCAGGGGTTAAGGAAGTGGCAGTATTTAATATAGAGTAAGGGTAATTCATGTAGGGGCAATTCATGAATTGCCCCTACATACCATCAGACCTTTTCAAACTGGTCCTTTGCAGCTCCGCAGACAGGGCATACCCAGTCATCAGGGATATTTTCAAATGGTGTATTCGGCTCAATTCCGCCGTCAGGATCTCCTTCTTCAGGATTATAAACATAACCGCAGACAGTGCATTTCCACTTATCCATTTAAATTCCTCCTTAATTTTAATCTTTGATCTTTTATTTTCGATTTATCTAGACAGCCCCTTCTTTTTTAAGAACAACTCTGACGGTCTTCAGTAAAATAACAATATCCAGCCAGAGATTCCAGTTCCTCACATACCATGAATCAAGCGTAATTCTATAATCATAGCTTGTATTGCTCCTGCCGCTTACCTGCCATAATCCGGTGACTCCCGGTGGAACACCGAAGCAAAGCTTTGCCTGGTCTTTATAATATTCATTTATTTCCTCTTCTGTAACAGGTCTCGGGCCCACAAGGCTCATATCACCTTTAAGAACATTAAATATCTGCGGCAGCTCATCCAGTGAAGTTTGTCTCAGGAATCTCCCGATTTTTGTTATACGCGGATCGTTTAAAAGCTTCCAGTTACGGCCCCACTCATTTCTTGCTTCTTCGCTGGTTGCCAATAAATTATTAAGTCTGGCCTCAGCGTCGTTATACATCGTTCTGAACTTGTAACATTTAAAGGTTGTATCATTTCTTCCTGTCCGCTTCTGAGAAAATATCGCAGGCCCCCTGGATGTAATTTTTATAAGTACGGCAATTACGATCATCGGTATTGTTAATATTAAAAGCAGAATGCAGCTTGTGATCAGATCGAAGACCTTCTTTATAAATTTATTGACTGGTTGAGCAAGATTGTTTTTGATTTCAATACCAATCGCCTGCTCCTCGAAGAAGTGCTGCAGGTCTGTTCCCATTACTGTAATTCCAAAAAGATCGGGTATAAGCAGTATGTTCCTGGCCTTATGCTGGAGCTTGTTGACAAGCGAGACAAATTTTTTCTTTTCAATACCCGGCATTGCTATTACAATATTCTCTATACCGCACCTCCCTATATATTTTTGTGCTTTATCTACGCCGGCATGTATTTTTATCCCTCCGATATTTCTTCCTATTTTCCCCGGATCATCATCGAGAAAACCAACGACATTCAGGCCAAGATTCCTGTCCCTTTTTAGCGCGTTAAATATAAGCTGCCCGGTTTTGCCTGCTCCAAGGATAAGGACTTTACTTTCAAGCAGCCCTGCATGCATTAAAAGATTCTTGGCATTTGTTCTGACTATGGGGAGGACCGGAATGGAAATAATACACATTAATACCAATACAGTTCTTGATACCTGTTCTCCAATCTTGCCGAGATAAAGGATTGCAAACATGGCAAGCGTAGAAAAAACCACAACCTTCCATAACATTTTTACCTCATCCCAGAAAGAAAACCTTTTGGTATACAGCCCTTCATATATGAAGAAAAAGAGCCAGACAGGATAGATCCACCAGAAAAAAGTAAAGTCTATCTGCGGGAATTCAGGGAACTGCAAAAAATACGGCAGTATATTTTTTCTTACGAATAGCGCACTTTGCAACATAAAGAATATCGTAACAAAGTCAATTATTAATAGTAGAGTTGTACCTAAATTTCTTTTTATCATGTTATTTAATTAGACCACATCTGTCCAAATGATTCATTTGGTTTTACGAGGGCCAAACTTATTGAGCGATATTATCGTACAAACCTGGTCTTGCAAGAACCTTTCCGTCCAAGTCTTAAATAGTCTGCAAATACTCATCAACCTCTGAACGGATCTGCCCGGCCACATCTTTCATCACATCAACCATCGGCTTCATATCTTCCCACTTAATGTTAAAGACGTATGAATAAATAAAATAGTTCCGGAAGGACAAGTATTTAGAGAGCATCTGGAAAAGCTCAGGAGGGAGTATCCCGATCTCTGCCGCTTTCCTCAGCACCTTCTCATGCCAGCCCGGAGAGTCCTGTATTTCAAGTTTGTCATACAGGAGCATCTGCTTCAACACATTTTCAATACCACTGTAAGCGTTCATTATAAACGTGGCCATTGCAGCTTCTTCAGCTAAAGTATATTCGGTTTTTTCAGGTTTATAAAATGCATAAAGTTCTTTCACTATTCTATCGATATTCTGTAACTCTCCACTGCAGTACTGTTTCAACTCATCTAATGTCATAAGCTATACCTCCTGTAATACAGTTTGCAGAATAATTTTACCACATAGTTTCACGAGACTAATAAACTCTTTGTCCGCGGATTATATTTCATTGTCTTAATATTAATTAATATCTGCGACATCTGCGGATAAAATAATTTAAAGCCGCCCTGATCTTAAAATCGATAAAAGGAGCCGCAAGCCAAGTAAAATCGCGACCAGAAATCCTATCGCTCCCACCGCAGGCAGTCCGAATATTTTACCGCCGATATTTGATTGTATAAGCATGGACGAGCCTACTATTATAGCTGCAACAATAATGCTGAACGCAAGACGGTTGCTTGAACGGTCAATATCAAGAATCAATTTCTCCATCCCTACCGGGTTTATTTTGAAGCTCAGTTCATCCCGCAGGGATTTTTTCACCAGTCTGTTCAACTGCTTTGGCGTATCGAACAAAACATCACTGATATCTGAAAGGTTGTCCTTTGCTTTATCAAATACCCTCTGAGGACTCATGCGCTTTTTCACCAGTTTTGCCGCATAAGGTTCGACAGCGCTTACTGCATTGAAACCCGGATCAAGCTGTCTTCCGATGTTATCAAGTATCAATATGGTTTTATTCATCAGCATCAGATCCGAGGGGACCTTAAGTCCATGTTTTATGACAAGATGCGTAAGCGCTTCAAGATATTCAGGGAAATTTATCTCGGATATCGTCGCATCATAAAGTGGTTCCAGCAGATATACGAGGTCAGACTTAAATTCCTTCTTAAATGCTTCTATATCAACTTCATCTGTTATCAGTCCAATGTCTATATAAATATCAATAAGCCTGTCAAAATTTTTATTTAATACCGCCAGGAAAGCGCCGGCAATATTTTCCATCATATCCGGGGTCAGCCAGCCGACTATTCCAAAGTCCATTATTCCTATTCTGCCGTCAGGCATAACAAAGATATTGCCGGGATGCGGGTCTGCATGAAAAAAACCGTCTTCAAAAATCATCTTAAAATATGTATTAACTCCTCTTCCGGCCAGCTCAATCCTGTCTATCCCAAGAGAATCTATTTTTTTAACATCATCGATTCTCACACCTTCGATTCTTTCCATCACGAGGACTTTCCCGGACAGCAAATCAGGATAGATAGCAGGAATGAGTACGTCGTCTCTTTCCGCAAAATTTCTTTTGAACCGCTGCGCGTTCTTTGCCTCTGCAACAAAATCCAGTTCCTTTTTTACAGTCCTGGAAAATTCATTGACGATCCCCTGCGGATCAAAGTATTTGCTTTCAGGTATGTACCTCAGCATGAGCCTTGCAATTGCATTTAAAATAGCGATATCAGTCTCGATGACTTCACGGATATTAGGTCTCTGCACTTTTACAACAACCTTTTCCCCTGTCTTGAGTGTAGCGTTATGGACCTGGGCGATAGAAGCAGCGGCAACAGGAACATCTTCAAAATCCGTAAAGATGTCCTTTAACGAGACTTTAAACTCGCCTTCAATCATCTGTCTGGCCTTGTCCGAAGCAAAAGGCGGGACCTTGTCCTGAAGCTTCTTGAATTCATCAGCATACTCGCTCGTGATCAGATCGGGTCTCGAAGAGAGGATCTGGGCAAGTTTGATAAAAGACGGGCCTAATTCACTAAAGGCCATTCTCAGCCTCTGAGGGATCGTAATCTTTTCAACTTCCTGCCACCGGGAAAAATATTTTATTTTTTTTCTTAGAGGTATGAACCTTTGAAGATTCAGCAGTTCGATAAATTGACCAAACCCATGTTTTAGAAAAACATTGACGATTTGCCTGATGCGGGTAATATTCTTGTACGTGTACCAGAATCTTAAGAGACTAGAAATGGTCATTCGTTATATAATTTAAACTTATACGATTCTCTCTGTTGTCATTATTCCTTTGATTCAGAAGCCTCTTCAAGCTTTTTAATTCTTGCGGAAAGGACAATCAATTTTTTCTGCAGCTTTTCGACCTCATCCCTTGAGGGGATATTTATCTTTTCAAGGGTCTTGTCAATAAGCTCTGATATGGTTTTGCTCAATTCATCTCCTGAAAGGGTTCAAGGGTTCAAGGGTTCAAGGGTTCAAGTGAAAGCTTATTAATATCGATTATTTCTTTCACTCGAATCCTTGACCCCTCGAATCCTTCTTTTATTTCATCTTATCTTTAATTATATCAGACACGGAAGATAACGCCCTGTCAATTGCCTCCGTATCACTGGTCCCGCCCTGTGCCATATCTGGTCGTCCGCCCCCTTTGCCTCCGGTAACAGTACTTAAAATCTCTCCTGCATTGAAACGTGAAACAAGGTCTTTTGTTACAGAGGAAACGTAATACGCCTGCCCGTCGAGGGCCGAGCCAAGCACGATAACACCGGAACCTATTTTATCTTTTAATGAATCGGCAAGGCTTCTCAATGATTTCATATCCAGCCCGTCAACCTTATGGGCAAGCACTTTTATGCCGCCTATGTCAACGGCGTGCTCAAGAATATTACCTGCATTGCCTGTTACGGCTTTATGCTTAATATGATCGAGTTCTTTTTCATGCTGTTTTAAATCATTAATTATTCTCTCCACCCGCTCCGAAACTTTCAGTTCATTGACCTTAAGCAGGCCCGCTGCTTTCTTTAACTCAATTTCCCGCTTTTTATTGAACTCCAGTGAGGCAAAACCCGTCAACGCCTCTATGCGTCTTATGCCTGACGCTGCGCTTCCTTCGGAAATTATCCTGAACGGCCCTATGTCTCCTGTTGCATGGCAGTGAGTGCCGCCGCACAATTCAGCTGAAAAATCTCCAGCTCTTACGACCCTTACTTCGTCTCCGTATTTCTCTCCAAAAAGCGCCGTCACTCCGCTGTTAACGGCCTCATCAAGGGATGTCTCGGTAACATCAATCGGCATGTTTTCGATTATTTTCACGTTTACAATATTCTCGACTTCGTTTAATTCCCTTTCATCCATTGCAAAGAAGTGCGTGAAATCAAACCTGAGCCTGTCCGGCGCAACAAGAGAACCAGCCTGCTTGATATGGTCTCCGAGAACATCTTTTAAAGCTGCATGCAGCAGGTGCGTTGCCGTATGGTTGCGCATAATGGCTTTTCTTCTTCCCTCTTCTACAATCGCCTGAACGGCCATGCCTCTTCTGACTGTTCCCTTTTTTACAATGCCGGCATGGATAAGCATGCCGTTAATTTTCCTGGAGCTTTGGACCTCAATCATCAAGTTGTCTGATTTAATAACTCCTGTATCTCCGACCTGCCCCCCGGATTCGCCATAAAAGGGACTCTTATCAAGTATTACTTCCACTTCGTCACCCTCATTAACTTCTTCGACAAGTGAATTGTATTCTATGAGCGCGTTAACTACACTGCTTGTTTGCAGGCTTTCGTATCCTGAAAATTCCGTGGCCGGAAACATCTCTTTAATCTTCCTGTACACAGCAGGAACTTCAGCCTCCGCTCCAACCCATGAGGCCCTTGCCCTTGTCTTCTGAAGTTCCATTTCGTCATTAAAGCCTTTATGATCTATCTTAAGACCGTTGTCCTCTGCAATTTCCTGGGCCAGGTCAAGGGGAAAGCCAAAAGTGTCATACAACTTAAAGAGCTCAGAGCCGGGGATTGTATCTTTTCCCGAGGATTTAACATCATCGATGAGCCTGTCTAAAATGGCCATGCCGGAAGTAAGGGTATGGGCAAACCTCTCTTCCTCAAACTTAAGCACCCTTCTGCTATTGAGCGTATCTTCAACCAGATCAGGATAAGGCCCGGACATCATGTTATACACTGCATCAAGCACCTTAAAAAGGAACGGCTCCTTAATGCCAAGCATAAAACCGTGTCTGGCTGCCCTCCTTATAATCCTTCTCAGTACATAACCCCTGCCTTCATTTGACGGCGTCAGTCCTTCTGAAAGGACAAAAGCCGCTGACCTGATATGGTCCGCAATTACACGCATTGATACATTGGTTGAAGAGTCAAATCCGTATTTTTTTCCTGAAATGTCTTCAATATATTTAAAGACAGGCATGAAAAGATCGGTATCATAATTATTCACCTTCCCCTGAAGCACTGCCGAAAGTCTTTCAAGCCCCATGCCTGTATCTATGCTCGGCTGGGGCAAAGGGGTCAGTTCCCCTGATGAAACCCTGTTATACTGCATGAATACGAGGTTCCATATCTCCAGATATCTGTCACAGTCACATCCGACCCGGCAGTCGGGCTTTCCACAGCTTAATTCAGGACCCTGGTCTATCAGAATCTCGGAGCATGGCCCGCACGGCCCGGTGTCTCCCATCTGCCAGAAATTGTCCTTTTCCCCAAGCCGGTAAATCCGGTCTGCTGAAACGCCTATGTCCCTTTTCCAGATCTCCGCAGCCTGATCATCTTTTTCATAAACAGTCACGTAAAGTTTGTCAGCAGGGAGTTTTACCCGCTCTGTCAGAAACTCCCACGCCCATTCCGCTGCTTCTTTTTTGAAATAATCCCCAAAGGAGAAATTGCCGAGCATCTCAAAAAATGTGTGGTGCCGCGCAGTCCTGCCCACGTTCTCAAGGTCATTGTGCTTGCCGCCTGCCCTGAGACACTTCTGCACAGTCACTGCCCTCCGGTATGGCCTCTCCTCGTCCCCCAGGAATACGGACTTGAACTGCACCATCCCGGCATTGGTAAAGAGAAGCGTGGGGTCGTCTTTTGGCAGGAGGGGGGAACTCGGCAGGACTTCGTGCTCTTTTTCCTTAAAAAAATCAATAAATAATTGTCTTATCTTTTTACTTTCCATAAGTTAATTTTCGCCTGTCATTTAGAATCTAAAACTTCGCTATATGATACCGCATTATATCAACTTTATGTATATATTTTTATTGAGACCTGTGGCATAGTAAAGCAGTTTTGTTGTATCGTAAAAAATCCCATGAATGCAGACAACCACGAATTCATCACGGAAGAATGGGAAATTGATGACCCATGATCCTCATTTACCCTCCCGTCGCAAAACCCTCTGAGCCTCCGGCTGGCATAGCAAGACTTGCAGGCGCTCTTAACAGATATGGAATAAGCCACAGGATTCTGGATGCAAATCTGGAAGGGCTTCTTTATCTGATTGACCGCTCCAAACCGCTGGCAGAGACAGCATCAGACAGGTGGACCAACCGCGCCCTTCGTAATGCATCACGCAACTACACCTCTCTGAAAAGTTGGCAAACATATCATAATATCGACCGTTACAAACGAGCTGTCATTGATCTGAACCATGCGATAGAAAAGTCGGTCGAGAACGGTATACTCATCGGACTCGCTAATTATAAAGACAGTGAGCTTTCTCCATTGAGAAGCGCCGATCTTGTCAGGGCCGCTGAAAGTCCTGAGAAGAACCCTTTTTACCCTTACTTCTCAAAACGTCTTACGGAGCTTGTTGAAAAGGACGGATATTCTGTTGCCGGATTTTCCCTGAATTATTTAAGCCAGGCGTTGTGCACATTTGCAATGATCGGCTTTATAAGGCAGAGCTTTCCTGAAATAAAAATAGTTTTGGGCGGAGGACTTGTTACTTCATGGATGAATAATCCTGACTGGCGGGACCATTTTGCCGGGCTTGTTGATCATCTCATCGCCGGTCCTGGTGAGCGGCAAATTCTCTCGATAATGGGAATTGATGAGACCAAAGAAAAACATTTTACACCAATTTATGATTCATTACCGCTGAGTGATTACCTGTCTCCGGGACGAATCCTGCCGTACAGCGCTTCAAGCGGATGCTTCTGGAACAAGTGTTCTTTCTGTCCTGAAAGGGCGGAAGACAATCCATACATTCCGCTTTCGGCTGACAGGGTAATGGATGATCTTAACGCGCTTGTTATGAAGACAAGACCGACTCTTGTCCACCTGCTGGACAACGCCGTCAGCACATCGCTTCTAAAAAGACTTGCCGATGATCAGCCGGGTGTTCCCTGGTATGGTTTTGCCCGCGTCAGCCGCCTGCTGACTGATATGGATTTTTGTAAGGCGCTGAAACAATCGGGGTGTGTAATGCTGAAGCTCGGCCTTGAATCAGGTGACCAGAAGGTGCTTGATAAAATGCAGAAGGGGATTGATCTTGAAACCGCGTCTCAGGTTTTAAAGACATTGAAAAAGGCAGGGATAGCAGCATACGTCTATCTCCTGTTCGGCACACCTCCGGAGACATCGACCGAAGCCGGGAATACTGTGAAGTTTGTTGTTAAACATAAAGATGAAATCGGGTTTCTGAACGTTGCACTGTTTAACATGCCTGT
>JACQXG010000040.1 GCA_016208905.1 Nitrospirota bacterium | reverse complement strand
TCATGGATGAATGTGCCTTTTACATTGGCTAAACCGGAGTTGGACAGCAAGTTCCTTGAGCAGGCCAAGGCCGCCGGATTGGTGACACTTAAAGGACATCGAAGTGTCGGGGGCATGCGTGCCAGTATTTATAACGCCATGCCTGAAGAGGGCGTTGATGCACTTATTGCGTTCATGAAAGATTTTAAAAAAAATAATTCCTAAAACAAATATCCTATAAAAAAAAGAGAGCATAAAATGAAAGTACTTGTAAGTGACAATATATCGGACAAAGGGGTAAAGATCCTTGAAAAAGCCGGCCTTGAAGTAGATGTTAAGACAGGCCGGACACCAGAAGAGCTTAAAAAAGATATAGGTAAATATGACGCTCTGATCGTAAGAAGTGCGACTAAAGCAACTGCAGATATAATCAGTGCCGCCAGGAAATTGAAGGTAATAGGCAGGGCAGGCTCAGGGCTTGATAATGTAGATAAAATTGCCGCAACGAAGCAGGGAATTGTTGTTATGAATACACCCGGAGGAAACACAATAACTACCGCGGAACACACGGTTGCACTGCTCCTCTCCATGGCGCGAAAGATACCCCAGGCTACAGCTTCAATGAAACAGGGTAAATGGGAAAAGAAGAAGTTTATGGGCGTGGAGCTTTACAATAAAACACTCGGCATAATAGGACTCGGCAACATCGGCTCCCATGTCGCAAAAATGGCGCAGGGTATGGGAATGAAAGTAATAACTTACGACCCGTATCTCAGCGAGGAAAAGGCAAAGACATTGGGAGTCGAGATAGTAAATCTGAATGAGTTATTTAAAGAAGCGGATTTTATTACCAACCATATACCTCTTACAAATGAAACGAGGGGACTGATCAGCGAAAAAAGCATAGCCAAAATGAAAAAGGGAGTAATGATAATAAATGCATCAAGGGGCGGGGTTGTTGATGAAAAGGCCCTGTACGACGCGCTTAAATCCGGGAAGGTTGCAGCTGCAGCGCTGGATGTCTTCGAAAAAGAACCACCAGCAGAATCACCACTTTTTGAACTGGATAATTTTATATGCACACCGCATTTAGGGGCATCAACCGAAGACGCCCAGGAAAATGTTGCCATTGCCGTATCAAACCAGATAGTTGACTATCTGTTATACGGGACAATTAGAAACGCAGTTAATTTCCCCTCTGTGTCTGCTGATGTATTGCCGGTCCTTCAGCCGTATATTAATCTTGCAGAAAGGCTCGGCGGATTTATTTCGCAGAATTTTGACGGGAGTATGGAAGAAATTATTATTGAGTATAAAGGCACGGTAACGGAGCTTGATCTGGAGACTGTGACCATTGCTGTCCTGAAAGGCATTCTGACGCCGATACTTGAAGAAACAGTTAATTATATAAATGCCCCTCTGATCGCAAAGGAAAGGGGCATTGAAGTTAAGGAAACAACAACGGACGATGCGGGCAATTATCACAGCATGATGGTAGTGACGGTAAGGTCCGGCAAAAAAGAAAGTACGGTATCCGGAGTTCTGCACGGTAAAAAAGAGCCGAGGATAATATCAGTAGATGACTTTGCAGTTGAAATTATCCCGGAAGGGGAGCTGCTTGTATTGTCAAATAATGACAAGCCGGGAGTTATCGGCAATATAGGGACGCTGCTTGGCAAGAATGAAATAAATATTGCGAGGATGCATTTTGGAAGAGCTGACCGGGGCGGCAAAGCTATCTCTGTTGTGACGGTGGATGCGCCGGTTTCCAAGGATATCCTGTCCAAAATCAAGAAACTACCCAACGTCCTTTCATTAAATCATATACATCTTCCCGTATAAAGATGAGGAGCAAATAATGGCTAATATAGTGGTTGTCGGCGCCCAGTGGGGTGACGAGGGAAAAGGCAAGATTGTTGACCTTTTAACGGAGAGCGCTGATGTTGTCGCGCGCTATCAGGGCGGACACAACGCCGGGCATACAGTAAAGATAAAAGACAAGCAGTTCATACTTCATCTCATTCCTTCCGGGATACTTCACAGGGGGAAAACCTGCATTATCGGCAATGGCGTAGTAATTGATCCGAAAGCGCTTATAGAGGAAATAGAAGAACTTAAGCAGAGGAAAATAAGTATTGGAAAGAACCTTTATATAAGCGGACGCGCCCATGTTATCATGCCGTATCATAATTTGCTGGACGGCAAGCATGAAATGGCAAAAGGCGATAAGAAAATTGGAACAACCGGCCGGGGCATCGGACCGGCATACGTTGACAAAATGTCAAGGTCCGGTATCAGGATGATTGATTTGCTGGACAGCAAAGGCTTTAAAGATAAGCTCAAGGAGAATCTGGTGGACATAAATTTTCTCCTCGAAAAGAAGTACAACAGCAAAAAAATAAACGCCGATGCGGTGTACTCCGAATATATGAAATATGCGGACTATCTTTCGCCGTTCATTACCGACACGGTTGTCCTTACCAACAATTTAATCGAGAGCGGCAAAAACGTATTGTTTGAAGGAGCACAGGGTACTCTGTTGGACATTGATCACGGCACATATCCGTATGTTACGTCATCAAGCCCATGTGCAGGCGGCGTTTGTACCGGTCTTGGAGTCAGTCCCAGAAAACTGGATGGTATTGTAGGTATTGTAAAAGCATATACGACACGCGTCGGTAGCGGACCTTTTCCCACTGAGTTGAAAGACAAGCTTGGAGAGGATCTTCGGCTAAAGGGTGGTGAATATGGCGCTACGACCGGACGGCCCAGAAGGTGCGGCTGGCTGGATTTCGTGAGTTTAAGACACTCCATCAGAATTAACGGTTTTACAGGGTTCGCTCTGACCAAGATGGATGTGCTTGACGGCCTGGATAAAATCAAGGTATGCGTAGCTTACACATACAAAGACCCGACCAACAGCTGCAGCTGCAGCAAGCAGGGCAAGGCCTGCAGATTTACCGACTTTCCGCAGCAGTCCACGGTATTGGAAGGATGCGAGCCTGTTTATAAAGAACTGGATGGATGGAAAAAGAGCACAAAGGGAGCGACCAGGCTGAAAGACCTTCCCAGACAGGCCAGGGCATATATTGATTATATAAGCGAATCACTGAATGTAAATATCGATCTTATATCAACAGGACAAAAAAGAAATGAGGTCATCATCGTGAAAAATCCTATTAAAAAAACAAATAAACGAAAATAACCTGTCAGGGTATAAATTAGAAAATTAAGGGGGAGGAGACAGTCTCTTCTCCCTTTTTATTTCATGCCAGGAATGACTTGTTTTTCTAAAGTTATGCTGGCTTACATCCACGAAACACCCCTCTTAAATTAATGTCCATCTTTCTAAAGATAAAATTATAAAAAGCCGTGATTAAAAGCAGGTCGTATATATATTAATAATATATTTATGTGCATTTTGAACATAGTAAAAAGGGGATCAATAAGATGACCAAGACGATATTTAATAGAATATTTAATTTCATGACTTTTACGGATATTCCTATCTGGCAAAAACTGCTTCTTTTCGCCGGCGGCGGAATAGCCTGGTTTATTATTATTGCCTTGATAGGCTTAGGCGCAATAACGTATGTAAATGATTCATCTAAAGCGCTGACAGAACAGGTAGTCCCCCACATACAGGCAAGCCAAAA
This sequence comes from Nitrospirota bacterium, assembly GCA_016208905.1. Lineage (GTDB taxonomy): Bacteria > Nitrospirota > Thermodesulfovibrionia > UBA6902 > UBA6902 > UBA6902. The sequence continues at coordinate 2,142 of JACQXG010000040.1, read as the reverse complement.
ACTGATTATTCAGATCCGGGGGGCAAATGTCTCTGTCCACAATATAGCAATTCATGATGAAGTGCAAATAGTAAATGACAATTCCCAGCGCGCCAGAGACCTCCTCAGTCATGTTGCAGCAACTCTTGATTCACTGTTGAAAGGGGGAAAAATTAGAGATTATTCTGACCTTACAGGAGAGTTGATTGCAGAATTTCAGGTAGTGTCCATCAATAATGTCATTAGCATGAAAAATGTTGAAGAAGTACAGACCAAAATCCCTTATCTTTTTAATCTGCTGGATGAGATAATAACGATAAAATTAAAAGGGCTGCAAAGAGGGGAGCTCAGCCTGGCAGAAAAAGATTTATTTATGAAAAAACTCAGGGAGTATGACTCCCTTACCGTGCAGTCAGTAACTATCCTGAGTAAACTTACTTCCAGCATATCCGCATTGCAGAAACAATATACAGAGAAGATCGATATAGTGCTCAGCCGGTCAATGGTCATGTTTATAGTCATTGGAATTCTCGCCGTATCATTATTAATTCTTTTTAGCTATTTACTTAAAACTTCCATGACCAAACCGATAAAGGCAATAACAGAACAGATAAAAGTATTGTCCGAAGGAGAAGTCGACCTCACAAAACAGATTACGATAGGGTCAAATGACGAGATAGCTGAGCTTTCCAGTAATTTTAATATGCTTATGCAAACAATATACGATATGAATACCTTCAAAAAAGTTATTGAAGAGGATGACAGCCTTGAAGATGTTTATTCACGCCTGGCAAAGGTTTTCTATGAGAACCTGGGACTGGATGATTTTTCAATCCTGGAAGCAGCTGAAAGAAAGAACATCATGGAGCTTATACATACACCGTATTCACGGGAAGAGATATGTTGTAACAAAGAGATATTGATCGACAGTAATTTATGCAGGGCAAAAAAGACAGGGCATACTGTGTCCTCAATTATATATCCTGAAATATGCAAACAGTATTTACTCGCACCAGAGAAGTTCCATATCTGTATCCCTGTAATAGTCGGAGGCAGTATAGGCGGAGTGATCCAGTTTCAATTTGACAAATTCTCCAATAGAGAGAATGAAAAGCCGACACCGATCCTTAATGCATCCTGCATGGCAAAGCAAATTCTCAAGGCAGAACAGTATATCAAAGAATCTTCTGCAGTTATTGAAACTAAACGGCTTACAGGCGAGTTGAGGGAATCATCTGTTAGAGATCAGATGACTGGGTTATACAACAGGAGATTCCTTGAAGAATATGTTGAAACATTAATAGCGGGCATTATGAGAAAGGGCGGACAAATCGGGTTGTTAATGTGCGATCTGGACTTCTTTAAAGAAGTCAACGATAAATATGGGCACGATGCAGGGGATGCCGTGTTAAAAGAGACAACAAAAGTCATTTCAAAAAATGCAAGATCCGCAGACCTGGTCATCAGGTTTGGCGGCGAGGAGTTCCTTGTTATAGTAAATGACGCAAAACCCGGAGAAGCTGAGGAAGTTGCTGAAAGGATTAGAAAGAAGATTGCGGCGACAAAGATCAAGACATCCGGACAAGTAATTCAAAAGACGATCAGCATTGGATACTGCGAATTTCCCAGGGACACACAGAATTTCTGGGAAGCCATTAAATATGCAGACATAGCATTGTATAAGGCAAAAGAAGCGGGAAGAAATAAGGTCTTGAAGTTCGGAAAAGAGATGTGGACAACAGAAGCGTATTAAGCCGGCAATTAGGTTTTATACGAGTTCCAAGACAAGTTACTGAATAAATCGAAAAAGCGTTTACAATTTACTGAGGTGGCCCCGTCTTTTGGACAGACTGAAGCATGAAATAAGCTCTGAGCCTGTTGTTGTGTTGAGGTATCAGACTGCCTCCCGAATTTTTCATAGTATACCTCTGGGTTAAATTTAATCGTTCGGGATAATTTAATGCAGCGGCAATGCATGAATTGCCCCTCCATTTTCTGTATAATTAACCCATGCCCGCACTCTACCTGATAGACGGTAACTCATATCTTTACCGTGCCTTCTATGCAATAAGAAATCTCTCCGCTTCAGACGGCACGCCGACGAATGCCATATTCGGCTTTACTAATATGATCTTCAAGATACTGAGAGAGAAGGAACCCGAG
>JACQXG010000081.1 GCA_016208905.1 Nitrospirota bacterium | reverse complement strand
TATTCGATATGTGTTTGCTGATGACTTTTTCACCCTCTCGATATTTCAGGCAAAAGTAGGAATATACTTTCCCCTTGTATCTCTTCTTCCGCTCATTCAGCGAACCTTTTGGAAGCCCGGCTACAGACCTCTCAAGGCTGTCAAACATCTCCTGACAGCGTTTAAGTTCATCCCCGAGCATCCCGCTTATGACCTTGTCTTTTTCCACCACTTTCATGCTGTTATTATGCTTTTCGTGGTGGAAAAGCGCAAGAGCTTTGATCCTTTGATCCTTTTCTCGATGGATTGACCCTCGTTCACAGGCTGCACCAAAGAACATGCATGACGCAGTGCGTAGTTTTTATAAGTATGAGAACTTCGATCTTCAGCCATACAGAAATGAAGTCGCCCAGGATATCCAAATCTTAGCCGATCCTAATAGCCCAAGGGGCGATACCTCGTTGGTAATTTTTGATAATGGGGAGGGGCAGCATCCCCATGAATTCCCAAATACCTTTCTCTCTCTTCTACGAGGAAATAAAAACGATATCAAGTTCGTCCAGGGTAAGTATAATATGGGCGGAGCCGGGGCGCTTGTATATTGTGGAGAAAAAAGATACCAGCTTGTAGCCTCCAAACGATATGATGGGACAGGCAACTTCGGATTCAGCCTGCTTAGAATACATCCCCTTACCAAGGAAGAGGAGGAGACCAAGAAAAACACATATTATGAATATTTCTGTCCAGACGGCAAGATCCCTGAATTCCCTATCGATGAATTAGACTTGAGCTTATATAGGCATAAGTTTAGGACCGGCACTATTATTAAACTTTATTCGTATGATCTTCCTCCCGGGAGCAAGTCAGTTATTTCCAGGGACTTAAACCAGAGCGTAAATGAATACCTTCACAATCCGGCCTTGCCTATTTATATCATCGACCGCAAAGAAAGATATCCCAAAGACACCGGCCTTGAGAGGATAATGTTTGGTATATCCAATAGACTGCTTTATCAGAAGGACAAATATGTAGACAGGCAATTCTCTTTGGAAATAACAGGCAATAAAGAGGTCGGGAAAATCAGGGCGACGGTTACGGTTTTCAAGGTCAAGAATGAAGAGAAGTCGGTTAAAGAATTCAAAGAAACCATCCAGAACGAGTTCTTTAAGAATAACATGAGTGTCGCCTTTAGTCTTAATGGTCAAGTACATGGCTTTTATACTTCAGAGTTTATTACAAGAGCATTGAAATATAAATTACTCAAGGATTATCTGCTCATACATGTTGACTGTACTAATATGACCCTACATTATCGCAATAACCTTTTCATGGCATCGCGAGACCGGTTAAAAAACGGTAAGGAAGCCGAAGTCATTAGAAGACTTCTCGCTGATTATCTCCGTAAAAGCGAGCTCAATGATATTTATAAACAGAGGAGAGATTCTTTTTCGGCTGATACAGGCGATTCGAATGAGATGCTTAAAAAGTTTTCTAAGGAACTACCGTTAAACCCGGAGATGCTGAAGTTGCTTAAGCAGACTTTCAAGCTTGAGGAGTTAGACAAGAAGAAAGACGATAAGAAAAAGAGTGAAAATAAAACCGAAAGTAAACAAAAAACGAAAGAGCCTTTTATATCGCAAAAATACCCATCAATCTTTAAGATACAGGGCAAGCCGGACAAAGACGGGAGAATATTCAAGACAATTCCTCTTGGGGGAGACAAGACAATTCGATTTGATACCGATGTGGAGAATGAATACTTTGACAGGATCAAAGATAAGGGAGAGCTTAAACTTTATGTCTTGATGCACGCCCCGAACGACGCTGTTGGCGGAGATGCCCCTGGTACGCCACGGGAAATCGATGATTACTTCCAGGTAGTAAAATCAAGCCCTCAAGAAGGGACAATAAAAGTCAATATGCAGCCGAAAGAGAATTTAAAGGTAGGAGATGAGCTTCAAATTCGAGCTGACCTGACATCTGTCGTGCCGCCTGAAGGGGCCATCGAAACGATCTTCTATATAAAAATCGAAGAGTTGAAAGTGAACGAGCCTAAGCCGGAGGAGCCAAATGCCCCTCAAATCGGATTGCCTCAAATGGTCCTCGTTTATAAAGATGAAAGGGAAGGAGTTAAAACGTGGAGTGATGTCGAGGGCTTAGGCATTCCATTTGACGACGTAGAAATTATGGCGACTTTAACCGATGATAAAGACGAACTCGATACAATCTTCATCAACATGGACAGCAGCCTCTTACGAACTTACAAATCCAAGTTAGACGGAGATGAAGTATTACAGATAGCAGACAACAAATATATCTCCCAGGTTTATTTTCATACTTTATTCCTGTATTCAATCCTTAAACAAAAGAAGGTACGCTTTTCATTGGACGATCCTCAAGGCGACAAGCCTATGGAATTAGACGACATGCTCCGGGACCTTTTCAAATCGAGCTATGGTGAATTTTTACTCAGATTTGGCGGGACTCAAGAATTAATTGCCGCTATTGATTGAAGATTGCGATTTATTTCCTCTTTACAGCATACGAGACCCTGTCCTGCCACGTACTCACATCTACAGGCAGATAAATATTCCATACCTGCATAAAATTTTCCTGGGCCTCATCGCGTATGGCGTCGTCCTGTACGAGCTGACTTCGCGTCGTTGAGGCGGCATGTTCAAAAGGAATATTCAGGACATAATTCGAAAGACCATCTCTATATGCCCTCATGGAAAAATCTTTATCATAAAAATGCATAATGAAGCCGTCACAAAACCCCCTCATCTTTTCAAATGCCTGCTTATGCGCGGCCATGAGCAGGCCGTCAACAACAGCCACTCTTTCAAACGGCTTCCTGATGGAGGGACTGTCCTTTTTTGCATGCACGATTGACTTGCCCCTGAAACTCCCGTCCCTGCGCATGGTCTTTGCGCCATACAGCCCGACTACTCCCGCGTTTTTTGTCTCGTTGATAAATTTATATATCGCAGCTGTCCAGTTTTTCTGCAGCACAAATACATCATTGTGCATAAAACATAACATGTTGTATCTGGCGGCTCCGGCGCCGATATTCAGGGCCTTTGAGACACCGAGGTTTTCCGGGTTGCGGATGCAGGTGATTTGTTCATGGTAAGGGCGGGTTTTAAACCCGCCCCTACAAACCTGTTCTGTCTCATCCGTTGAGCCGTTATCAACTATAATGATCTCGTATGCTTCGCCCTCATTTTGTCCCCTGATGGAATCAATGCACTTCCGTGTTGTTTCAATTTTGTTAAAAACCGGGATTATGATACTCAGTCCTTCCATCTTCTCTCCGTATAATGCTTCAGCATCTTTAAAAATTTATTCTCATTTTTTATCCCCGCTATATTTAAATAGTAAGCAAGCAGTGATTTTTTTTCATCTTTTGTCAGTGGCAGCTCAGGGTGATTAAGTCCCGCTATGTCCTTTGCAGGGTTCTTAAGCATGTAAGGAATGTTCTTTCTGATGCTGTCTATGTCTATGAACCCCGATACGCCTTCATCAGTTATGAAGATATGCGAAAGATGGGCATCTCCAAGCCAGCAGCCCAGCCTGTGAAATTTTGCCGTCTCGTCCAGGACTTTTCGAAGCATCTCCACAGGAAGCTTTTTCCCGCCTCTGATCATCAGATCATAAAGCGATTCTCCTTCGGCCTTTTTAACAGCAAAGAAAGGTCTCCTTCCTTCTTTAATCAATCCGTAAGCCGTAACTCTCTGTACCCTGGCCCCCTTTGACCATAAATATTCCGTAAGATCATAAATGGCCCGCGCCTTGTCCGTGAGAAGGAAGAGTATCCTGTTCTTGAGATTTAACGGATGAAGCATTTTAAAAAAACAGTCCGTATCAGGGTCATAAAAGAGTGTTGTTTTTTCTACTGTAGGATAAAGCTGAAACCCTTCTGACGAGAAGAGGGCCTTCACATTGTCATTCATATTTCTTACAGGTTCAAGGACAGCGGGACTGTTTCTTATCAGCTCAGATAATTTCTCAATAGAGGAATGCATTGCCTCTCCGTTATAGTTAAAGACTGCGACTTCATTTTCGAGACGCTTCATATCCCTGTTCTTACGGCAAGATACAGTTTACTTAATAATGTTGACGAATAGATCGGGAGTTTTCCGGTGAGCCACTTACCGTTTTTACATTTAACCGGCAATCGCCTGATCATGTTCATATTTGCCGACGTGTTGGTCCCACGGTCTGTCGTATATAACGCCCTGTAACCCAGTTCTTCTGCTATCCTCAATCCTTCTTTGTCATAATGACCTTTGGGCCATGCCAGATGAAATATTTTTTTGGAAAGCCTTTCTTCCAGCACCCTCTTGCCGCCTGCCAGGTCTTCTTTTAATACCTCATATTGTTTATCGGTAATGTAATATGGGGTATTATGCGACAGTCCGTGAGACTGGATATCAAAGGCCCCGCTTTTGTCCATCTCCCTGATCTCTCTCCACGTGCACATCGCCTCGGAACGCCTTTCCGTGAAGGCCAGTTTCCAGGCGTCATTATGAGAAAGCGGGACAAAGGAGTCTCTGTTCAGATCAGCATCTTCTATGAAATCCGTTGCAATGAAAAGCATTGCCTTCATATTATATTTTTTTAAAATGGGGTAGGCATAAACGTAATTGTCGGCAAAACCGTCATCAAAGGTCAGCAGGACACATTTCTCCGGCCTGTCTTCCGGGTTTTCAATATAAAAAAGAAACTCATCTCCCGAAAGGGTCTTCCATCCCTTCTTCGATAACGTCCGCAAATGGTCTTCAAAGAGTTCAGGGTAGACATTCAGCTCCCTGTCAGCAGGAGACACATGATGATACATTACAACCGGAATGGAATTATGCAGCATGAATGACCTCTTTATACAGGGCTTCCGTAAGGTCCAGCATCCTTTCAAGTGAAAAGTTATTCTGTATAGTGGCCCGTGCGTTTTTCCCCAGCTTCTCTCTAAGCTCCTTATCATTTAACAGGGAAACAACTTTTTCAGCGAGGTCTTCAGTATTTTTAACTTTGAAAAATACTCCGTTTACTTTGTCTTCTATGAATTCGCGAAAGGTGGGGATGTCCGACACTGCCACCGGCCTTTCCATGGCCATAGCCTCAAGAAGCGCGGTCCCAAGCCCCTCCAGGTATGACGGGAAAACATATATATCTATTGTCTTTAAAACCCTCGGTATATCTTCCTTGTGCACGAGAAAAATAACTTTGTCCCTGAACTCCTCGTTTACATAAGACAGATGTTGGCTTCGGAAGGGTTCTTTCAGGTCTCCCGCAAACATCAGGATGCAGGGAAATTTCTTATTTATAATGTTAAACGCCTGAAGGAGATATATCTGCCCTTTCACTTCTGTAAAGGTGGAGGTGTTGCCGATGATAAGCGTTTCCGGCGATATGCCGAGTTCTGCGCGTAAATCTTCATTCACCGGAATTACGGGATCAAACCGCTGTATATCTACACTATCGGGGATAATTACTATCTTTTCCCTGTTTACCCCGCACTTGGTGAGCACATTTCTGCAGGCATTGCTGTTGGCAATGATTCTGTCAGGTATTGAATAAATAAACCATGCAAGCGGACCCCTGCCGACAGGGTAAAGGTTCTGCCGGAACCTAATAAGACGTCTTCCTGAATATTTTGCTGCTAATCCGCCTGCCCAGCTGTCAACCGAGCTGTGGGTAGAAAGCAGGTCGACTCCCTCTTCTTTAATAATGTTTATGAGCTTCGGAATATTTGACAGATATGCTCCTTTAACCATGTCCATCTCGTAGACCTTTATTCCTGCCTGCTTCGCCTTCTGTGAAAGAACGCTTCCCGGACGACATGCAATTATGACCTTATGGCCTCTTTTATCAAGGCCGACTGATTCAGTCAAGACCCTGTTCTGCTGTCCTCCCCACCCCCTAAGTGTCTCCGTCTGAAGAATTACCATTTTTTCCTCTTTAATATAAAAAACCTGTGGTCACAGCTTATTTCATTCAGGTATTCTTTTTCAATTTCAAAAAGCCTGCCTATCTGCCTGACTACATCATTAAGCGATACCCCTCTGCCGATTTCCCAGTAATGCTGCTTGCTGCTGCAATGCCTTACTGCTACAGGATTTTTCAGGATTACCTGTCTGTCTCCCAAAAAGGGGACGTCAACCGCGATCTTAATATGCTTTCTGCCATGGGGCACTGATATGACTACGCGCTTCCGGGCGACCCTGTGCATCTCGCTGAGGGCTGCAGGCAGCATGTCAAAGGGAATATGCTCCAGTACCTGACAGCACAATACTGCATCAAAAGTATCCTTTCCAAAAGGCAGCCCGGTCACCTCCCCCACAATATCAGAGTTGACGGCATTATTAATATCCAGAGTTATTATATCCGCTTGATCGTTAGAAAGCTGTCTTATCGAGTTTTCCACGACACCGCTCCCTTTGCCGATCACGAGGACACTGCGGGGCGAAACTTCAAGCGTCTCTGAAATCTGGTACCAGTAACTCAGCCACCGCTCCTTTGAATTGTATTTTAGAGATAAATAAGTATTGTCCATCGATTTCTATTCTACCGGCTTCTATCTGAAGCTGGTCCCGCATAACTTATATTTTCCCCTTTTGCTTCAATAAATTCTCATACAGGCTTTCTGTTTTTTCAATCATGTGAGTGACTGAGTGTTTATTCTTTACGTTGTCTTTTGCACTTTCCACAAGGCGCAGAGAGAAATCCCTATTATCGAGAATCCGTATTATACCTTTTGCCAGGGCCTCATGGTCTCCAGGTTCAACAAGAAGGCCTGTCTTTTCATGTATCACAACTTCCGGCACGCCTCCTACCCTTGTTGCTATAACCGGCACGCCTGCGGCCATGGCCTGAAGCAGGCTCTGGGGAAGCCCCTCTGACCAGGAGCTGAGGACCGCCAGGTCTGAAATCGAATATA
>JACQXG010000072.1 GCA_016208905.1 Nitrospirota bacterium | reverse complement strand
ATAAACTACCAGGAAAGAAATTATAGATATAAAAAACAGGGTGACCAGTTTCTGAAAAAAGCTCCTTACTGTAAAAGAGAACATAATAAAACTACTCCAATTCAAACCTGGGATTATCAGCCATTTTGATCCACTTATTAAAATAAAAGGAATAATTACCCGTACTGGTAGGGGTTATCTTTTTGATCTTCTCTTCCCCTGAGGGTAAGTGTTCCTTTATTACTATCTTTTTATCAAGGACCGCAGTCCATTTTCCAACATACAAAAATGTATAAGGCTGTTCATCAGCTATGATCCTGTGAAGCTGATGGCAGTATTCCACCTGTTTGCCATAGTCATATTCCTGCCTGATCTTTACGATCAGGTCGTCAGCCTCTTTGTTTATAAACCCCACAAAGTTAAGCTGGCTCGGACCGGTCTGGCTTGAATGCCAGATCTGGTAAAGGTCAGGGTCTATGCCCATGGACCAGCCCAGTATAAGGGCATCAAAATTTCCGGTGTTTATATGTTTACCTAAAAAAACAGACCATTCCACAACATCTGTCTTCACATCTATACCGATTTTCTTCCACGAATCCTGGGCAATAGTCAGGACGCTTTTTCTTAAATCATTACCGCTATTGGTGACAAGGGTAAAGGCAAATCTCTTCCCGTCTTTTTCGAGCCAGCCGTCATTATTTTTCCTCCAGCCAGCCTCGCCTAACAGCTTAAGCGCGCCTTCCGGATCATAGGGCAAAGGCGGAATGCTTTTATCATAATAATCCGTCTGTTTTATAAATGGCCCGGTTATCCGTTCTGCCTCGTTATACATTACATAGCGAATGATCTTGTCCGTATCAACAGCCATTCCCAATGCCTTTCTGACCCTTTTGTCCTTAAATAGTTCCCGGCGCATATTGTACCCTATATATGAGTATCCAAACGAGAGTCCGGAGAAGTTCTGATATTTAGGATCATCTTTCAGACGTTCAACCTGATGCGGCTCAACTCCGTAACTATCAATAGCGCCGCCGTAAAATTCCATCTCCTGGGTCAGCAGATCAGGCACAATACGATATGTATATTTTTTATAATTAGGGGCGCCTTCCCAGTATGTTTCATTTCTGTCCAGCGCAATATATTGGTCAGACTTCCATTCCCTGAATACAAATGGCCCTGTGCCGATGGGATGCCGGCTGAACTCGCTGTCCTTGAGGGTAAAATTAACAGGGTTCATCCCCTTTGATAGAGCCTCTTTTTTCAATGCCTCTTCATTTAATAAATGTTCAGGAAGAATCCCCATCGCCCAGGTGCCGAACGCAGGTGAATATAACCTCTTATAAACTACCCTTACAGTATATTTATCTACTGCCTCCAATCTCTTGACCGGCTCATAATCAGATGTCCGCGGAGAAAGGTTCCTGGGGTCCATTATTGCCTGATACGTAAATTTTACGTCTCCGGCATCAAACTCATGTCCATCATGAAATTTAACCCCTTTTCTCAAATGAAAGACAATTACAGGGTTATGCTCAATCGCCGGCAGCGCCTCCGGTGCAATAACAGATATCTTGTCTCCGTGACCCGGAGTGAGTATTTCAACATAATCGCCGGAAGGAAAGGTCTCAAAGTATCCTTTACCAAGGACAGCTTCCATGTTCCTGAAAAAATCCTGGTCCACCTCTTTCAAAGTTATCTTTAAGCGGGGAGGAGCATTAAACCTGACCTTTATATTAACAGGGTCCGGGAAGCCGTCCTTATTTTTATCCGGTCCGGGGATTTGAATGTCCGTTTCTCCCTTTTGAGATGAGATTATCTCTATATCCTTTATATTGTTCAGGGTGCCTGCTAATGGCGAGTCCGCCTGGTTGATGTTTTTTTTATGAGACAGGATAATCTCTTTAATTTCCCCAGGCCGGGACATCTTCTTGCCGCTGACTACCGCCTTTGAATTGACATAAAAATAGGCCTCTTCATATATGTCCCAGCTCTCAGCCAGACGGCCCCGGAATCTCAGGTCCTCATCCCTGTCGATCAGGCCGTCAGACACCTGTTCTACTATTGTACTGCTTGCGCTGTCTGCATTCAGTATGGGATTCAATACCTTGGCATCACCTATTGATGCAGTAATGTATTCTTCAAGCCTGTGCGGATTTCCTTTGACCTGCTCATCATAAGTCGGTATCCAGAAAAAGGATTGCAAGAGTATTACAAAGATTATTACGGGAAGCAGAATTAAGATTTTTTTGATCAGCATCTGATTTGTCTCCGTATCTATTATAGCAATGAGTCATTTAAGGTCAAGTTTTAAATCTCTGACAATAAATGTCACTTGGGACATTTTATCTACTGTCAATTTTTGCAGGTCCGGCATACAAAAGATCACAACTATCTGTATTAATTAATTTCTTACGTCAAAAATTCAGTTGGCATAAATACTGCTTTGTATAAAGCATAAAACAGCTTTACTAAGAGTACAGATTAGAAAAGGGGGTGGTAAGTCAGAAGCAGCATGTGAGGAGTAAACAAGCTTCTCGCAGTCATAAACGGTCATTTTGACTGAAACAATTTAAAGGAGGAAAGAATGTATAAAGCAATTAACAACATCAGAGAACAAAAAGGTTTCACACTTATCGAGCTTTTGATAGTTGTCGCCATCATCGGCATCCTGGCAGCTATCGCAGTTCCTGCATATATCGGCGCGCAGGAAAAGGCAAGAAAATCCAACCTTTCAAAGGCCGCAAAATCCGCAGAGGCAGATATCCAGCACTGGTTGAACTCTGCATTGAAAGGCTCTCTTGCTACAAATCCAGGGGCAAACCTTAGAGAAGTTGATGATAACTGGGATGGTGCAGTAACCGCTGCTGATAGCACTAATACTGTCCTTTTCGCATTCGGAGCTACTGCTGATATAGCTGTAGCTACCCGCTATGCAACCGCAAGGGGTGTAACAGCCGCAGAGATATCACCGTGGGCAGGCATGACCGGCTGTGCTGCTGCAAGACCTTTGTTTCTTTATGTTGCATTAGATACTGGCGCTGGTGCCCCAGGTGCGGTCTGTACCGTACAGTTGTCCCCGGCTCTCGCATCGACCGGTAATCGTGTAGCTATTATCGCATCTTCAAATGGCCCTGGAGGTAGCAGTGGAGTTCCAGAATTAATGTCCAGAGCTGTTGTCACAGCAGAATAAGAACACTCTAAAAAAAAGAGGGGGAGTATCTCCCCCTCTTTTTATTTAATAAAAATGTCAATAATCAATCAAAAGAATAATAAAGGCTTTACACTAATCGAGCTGCTTATTGTTATGAGTATCATAGCAATCCTCGGCACAATTGGTATAACGGCATATGTTGGATCGACTTTAAAGGCGGCCCGTTCCGAGGCCTACGCTAACCTTTCAGCTTTACAAGTACTGGAATCACAGCTGGTTGCAGAGACCGGAGCTTACGCCACATCTCAGGGAGCATGTGCAGCCGACTCACCCGGTAACATCGCACTTATACAGACCGTGCTTCCAGGATTTCAACCCGGACAGGGGTTACAGTTCAGTTACTGCATTGAAATGGATATTGATATGACCGGCGCCGGACAAGTTCCCTGCTTCCGTGCGCAAGCTTTTGGAAATACTGCCGGCAGGGCAGCCGGCGATGTGTTTATGATAGACTGCAATAACAATAAAACCTTTTGATAGTTATTTTTGAAGGTTTAATCTTGCAATAATTATGGGAGACATTTTAATTAGGCCCTATCATAAGTCAATGAAGCAGAAAGGTTTTACTCTAATAGAACTTTTGATAGCTGTTTCCGTTATAGGCGTCATGACCGCCATGGCTGTCCCTGCGTACATCGGCGCACAGGAAAAAGCAAGGAAGGCAAACCTTAATAAAGCGGCAGAGTCTTCTGTGTATGATCTCCAGCACTGGATGAACTCTGCGTTGAAAGGCTCTCTTGCAACAAACCAGGGGGCAAACCTTGTAGAGGTTGATACAAACTGGGATGGAGCAGTAACGGCGCTTGACTCTACTAATACAGTATTATTCGGAGCCGGGCCTGCCAGTACATCTGTAGCTATCGCATATTCTGCTGCAAGGGTTTCCGAGCTTTCACCGTGGACTGGTATGAACGGTTGCGGCGCTGCAGTAACATTGTTTACGTTTGCTGCTGCTGCTCCCGCTGTTCCAAATAACCCGTGTACAATTTCGCTTTCCCCTGCCGGTGCATTTGGGAATCAGATAGCAATGACAGCGCATAGCAACGGACCGGGCGGAGCTAATTCAGCAAATGCAGAATTACTGTCAAGCACTGTAATTTCCGCAGAATAGCTTTCTTTGAATGCTAAGAGAGGCTGATACTATCATTCCATTGCAGCAAGCTTTTTCTCTCCCATTCTCATCGCCATCCATATAACAAAACTATTTAGGACAAGAACGGTCAGGAACAACATACCAATAATTGTCCATCCTCTGAGGGTCAAGGCTGCTTTGCTCACTTCTTTCATAAATATGCTTACCGTAGGAATGATCTCAAGCATGATCGTCATTATTATCACTGTAAATGCCGAGAGCATGAAGGCCGTTCCCTGAAAACCTGTTTGCTCCCTGTCCGAATCCACGGGAGAAAACCTGGCGTTATACGCCCCTATTCCAATGGCAAGTCCGGTTATTGAAGCAACAAGCACGAGGCATGTGCCGGCGCCTAATAATATGAACCATATCTTGACGCCAAGGAATATATTGGAAATAACAATCAGCGTTTCAGCCAATAAGATAAGCGGGAAAAATGCCATCAGGAACTTGCTCCACAGAAATCTGCGCATGCTGACCGGTGAGACCCTGATAATCCAGAAAGCTTTGCCTTCATTATCTACTGAAGGCAGAACAAGCCGCGCAGCAATTGCAGTAATGATAAATGCAACCAGTCCTATATTAAGAAAGGAAATGATATATTTAAGCTGTAAACTCAGGTAGGTGCCCCATTCAACCGGCAAGGACTTAATACTGAAAAGATAGATAACAATAATGGCAAAGAGCAAAAGCAGTTGCGACGCCTGTCTTACATTGCGAAAGAAAGTCATCAGATCCTTTTCAATAAGAGCCCTTCTATCGCCCTTCAAAAAAGAGAGGCATAAGTATAATGACTTCAACCCGACGCCTCTTTGCCTGTCTTCATATGCTGCAAGCCATGGCTTCTGTGATTGCTGGGCCTTTATAAGGCCGTTGTAGAAAAAGGCATTAAACAGCCAGTTGCCAAAAACAATGAAAGCGCCTGATGTGAACAATAGCAGCAACATGTAAAATAACGACGCCCCACCCCCTGCTTTAAAAAAAGGCGTCAAGGTTTCAGTGACCCACATGCCGGGAAGGAACGGAGAGACCGACAGTTTCATTTCAGAAAGGAATATTGTAAGATTCGCAAACCATTCAGGGTTTGCAAATTGCTCGGGTTTTAAGAACCTGAAAAGTAAAAACAGTATTGCCACTATCAGCAGCCCCAGAAAAACAAAAATATTTCTGGCCCTCTTTGCAGGCACGACTACCATGAGAAAAATACTTATCATGACCCCGATACCCACGGGGACCAGGACAAACAGTGTCAGCACAGGAAGTAAATAAAGATAATAGCCGGCCGGAGATT
>JACQXG010000077.1 GCA_016208905.1 Nitrospirota bacterium | reverse complement strand
GGGTATTTTTGATTCAGGGCAAATCTGGCATTGCTGATAACATTTAAAAAAACCTGCTGTATCTGCTGAGGGTGTAAAGGCAATTTAATAGGTTCTGAGGGGATATCGACTTTTAGATGAATCCCGTCTTTTCTTATTTGAGCTGACGTTAATGACATAGTGTCAGAGAAGATTTCATGAAGGGACATAAAACATTTTTCTTCTTTTCTGATGCGTGCAAAGGAAAGAAGGCTTCTGACAATTGTAGCAATCCGGTCTCCGTCTTTAATAATTCTTCGGGCGATTTCATCGTCCCTGCTCTCGCTGTTAAACTCATCAATCAATATCTGCGCATAGTTAATAATATTATTAATGGGATTGTTAATCTCATGAGCTACACCAGCTGCCAGTTCACCGAGTGATGCCAGGTGCCTGGTGCGGGTGGCCCCAGCCTCCAAATTCACCTTTTCTGTAATATCTCTGGCTAACTCTATGACGTTTTTTACTTTTCCCGAATCTTCTTTAATAGGGAATGCCCTTATGTCCCATATCTTGTCCTCAACCGTTGTTATCTCTGCGGTTTCTTCTTTCCCGGACATAAAACTCTTCTTCGTTGGACAGCAATCACAAGGAGAAACAAGGTTACAGCATAAGCTGTAGCAATACTGCGATTTAAGTTCGGAAACATCCTTTCTATAAACAGAAGCGGCAGCCTTGTTAGCCCACAGTATTTTCAGATCAGGCGAGAGGAGAATTAAATTGTCAGGGATTCCATTTAGCAGCGTATGAAATTCCTGTGAAAGGTTACGGTACTTGTTCTCACTCTTTTGCAACGCATCAACTGCTGCTCTACGCTCGCTTATCTCATCTTTTAACTGCTCATTAATAATTCTCATTTCGGAAGTGCGCTCTTCCACCCTTAATTCAAGTTCGTTCTTGGCTTTTTGAATTGCTTCTTCTGTCCGCTTGCGCTCGGTCACATCTCTCGCAATATGAATTAATCCCACTATCTGATTATTCCTGTCCAACCGTGGCATAGATCTAATTTCAATGAACATATTTAAATGAGGCTCAAATATTTCAAAATTTGCAGGGACCCCGGTTTTGAGACAGCTGCAGCTCGGACATCCATCCGGTGGGCATTTTGTTCCGTGATAATACTTAAAACACTTGTGTGCAGCATCATCCGCAAAAGGTAAATTAAGTCTGTCCTTGGCCGCTTTGTTTGCATAAGTTATATTAAAATCCTTATCATGGACAGTAATCATATCTGTAATTGCATGAAAGGTCTCTTCCCAATCCTGTTTGGATTGAAAAATCAACGCTTCCATTTTTTTGCGTTTGCTTATCTCATGGAAGGTAAATTGGACTGCCGGTTTATTCTGAAAGGCGAAATAAGTTGCTGCAACCTCAACGTCAACGGCTGTGCCGTCCAATCGTTTTATTTTTACATCAAATGGATTTGCCGCTGTTTTTCTTTCTTTTATCTGTTGAAAATGTTGTTTAAAAATCTCTTGATAATCTAACTGCAAAAAATCGAAGACTGGTTTCCCGATAAGCTGTTCAGGGTCAACTGCGCCGAAAAGCCTTGCCCCGGCGCTATTAATAAATACGATTTTATCATCGTATTCAGCGCCGATTCCAACCGGGGAATTATCTATAAGCTGACGGTATTGTTCGTAGCTCCCGTGTAATGATTCTTTTAATTCAGATTTACAAGCCATAAAGATAAGATATGATATTAGGATTTTTTATCTAAGAATTATTTTATTTTACCTTAAAAACAACTTTTTACACAATATATAATCATTTAATTAAATACTTAGCTTAATAAATTTTATTTAATGTAATTAATACGAATTATGGCTTTCACATTTACTGATAAAATAAGACCTTCATTAACACCATGCAATAAAAGATGAATAAATAACACAAATCAGTTAAAATACCTCTTATTTTATTTGTTAACGCCTACATTAACAAAACTTATTTTGAGGAGGAAATATGGCAGACGTATTATCAAAACTCAAGGCTTGTATAAGTATTAGTAACGGCATGGTGCGGGTCAGCAACGGCAATGCAGTCAGAGATTTAATGGACGATCTCATCTATGAGGCGGTTTTTAATCCTGATGAGGAAAAAAGGAAAGGACTTCAAAGGCTCGTTATCGAGATAGCCAAACAGATGGGGTCAGTCCCGGCATCTATCCAGTCCCTTTATGAGGAGATGGGAAAGAACTATCCCGGTTTTTCCGTCCCTGCAATAAATATAAGGGGGTTAACTTACGATACAGCTAAGGCCATATTCAAAAAGGCCATAGAGAAAAACATCGGGGCTGTGATATTTGAAATAGCCCGCTCCGAGATCGGCTATACAAAACAGAGACCGATCGAGTATTCCGCTACCGTACTTGCGGCTGCAGTAAAGGAAGGATACACAGGCCCTGTTTTTATTCAGGGCGACCACTTCCAGCTTGTAAGAAAATATTACCTTGCAGATCCAAAGCCTGAAACAGACTATGTGATGGGCCTGATAAAGGAGGCCATAGAAGCTGAATTTTATAACATCGACCTTGATACATCCACTCTCTGTGATCTTGAGAAGAAAGATTTGAAAGAGGAGCAGAGGCCGAACTTTGAAGCGGCTGCAAAACTTGCGGCATATATAAGAGAAATAGAGCCAAAGGGGATCACTGTTTCAATAGGCGGGGAAATAGGAGAGATAGGCGGCAAGAACAGCACTCCCGAAGAGCTGAGGGCGTATCTTGACGGTTTTAAAGAAACGATGAAAGCAGGCAAGGGGATAAGCAAATTAAGTGTACAGACCGGAACTTCCCATGGAGGGGTCGTCCTTCCTGACGGATCATTGGCCCAGGTAAAAATTGACTTCGACACCCTGGAGAAAATGTCTGAAGTGGCGAGAAAGGAATACGGGCTGTCGGGCGCTGTTCAACACGGGGCTTCAACCTTGCCGGACAATGCATTTCACAAATTCCCTGAAACCACTACGTCCGAAGTCCATCTTGCAACGGGTTTTCAGAATATAATGTATGACAGCCCCGCGCTCCCGGCCGACTTTAAAGACTTTGTCTATAAACATATTAAGGAAAATTTCGGTAAAGAGAAAAAGGAAAGCCAGACCGAAGAGCAGTTCATATACAGCACGCGCAAGAAAGGTTTCGGCCTGATAAAGCAGAAATGGTGGGACCTCCCCGCTGATGTGAAAGCCCCTATCATGAAGGAGCTGTCAGACAAGTTTGAGCTCCTTTTCAATGAACTGAAGGTAGGCGGGTCAAAGGCGCTTGTTGACAAGACCGTGAAGCCGGTGGTTGTTGAGAAGAAGGTGCCGGACGATATTCTGGGTTAAAATAATGATACAGGGGCGAACAGTCGTTCGCCCCTGCACATATTCATCTGGTCCACTTATTCATCACATTTTCCAATACATACAAAGGCAAAGCGCCCTTTTCGAGAAGCCGGTCGTGAAATTTTTTAATATCAAATTTTGGACCAAGAACATTCTTCGCCTTTTTCCTCAGCTCAATTATTTTCAGCTCACCAATCTTATATGCCAGAGCCTGTCCGGGCATGGCAATGTAGCGGTCAACCTCAACCACTATCTCATGGTCTTCAAGGCCGGTGTTTTCTTTACAGTACTTTATAGTCTCATCCCTGCTCCATTTATAAAAGTGCAGGCCCGTATCCACTACAAGCCTCACGGCCCGCCATATTTCGTTGTTCAGCCTCCCGTATTCAGAGAAGGCGTCCTGATAAAACCCCATTTCCTTTGCAAGCTTCTCAGCGTATAAGGCCCAGCCTTCAATAAAGGCCGTGGAGCCCCCGTATCTCCGGAAATCGGGAATGTCTTCAAGTTCCTGCATGATCGCTATCTGAAGGTGGTGCCCCGGCACAGCCTCATGACAGGCCAGAGCTTCCATGTCGAATTTGGGTCTCTGTTCGGGTTTAAACGTATTGACATAAAAATATCCGGGCCTCGAAAAATCCCTGGGCGGCGAATAGTAATACGCGGCCGGCGCGGCCTGTTCCCTGTATTGTTCGATCTCCTTGAGATCATATTTCGCGCGGGGAAGTTTTCCAAAATACTCCGGGAGCATCTTGTCCATTCGGGCAAGGATGTCCCTGTATCCCTGTATGATCTCCTCTGCAGACTGAGGGTAAAGCTCGCCTCTCCCCTTGATATGGGCAGAGAACTCCCTGACGCTTCCGCTGAAGCCGAGACTCTTCATTAATTTAATAATCTCACCGCTGATCCTCGCCACTTCACGCCTGCCTGTTTCGTGTATCTCTTCAGGAGATAAGTCTGTTGTCGTGTGGTACTTCACGTAAAAGCGGTACATCTCGCCGCCCTCGGGAAGCGACCAGATGCCTTCTTTATCCCTGCAGCGCTTCATATATTCGTTGCTCAAATAGTTATGCAGCTTCTTATATGCAGGTGTCACACCAGAGGAAATCGCGTCCTTGACCTGATTACTTATATCTTCGATATCCTGATTTGAAAACCCGTCTTTCAATTTTTGCACAGGGGAGAATAGCGGGCTGTTTTCCGGGGTGAACTTTGTAAAAGTCTCAACCTGCATCAGGACATGCCCAATTATATTTTTGAAGGCCGTTATTCCATTCTCTGTCCCTTTTTGAAGAAGTTCGATGACTTGGTCTATCTGGCAGGTAAATGTCTTTAATCTCAAAATATAATCTTCAACATCCTTATGCGTTTTAAAAGGGTGAAACTCTATAATCTGGGGGAAGTCGATATGCGGACCCTGCATATGATCGAGCGGGATGTAATGGGTCTTATATTGAAACATCCGGATATTATTTGTAAGTGTGTTGATAAGAAGTTTTCGGTTCAGATTATTCTCCTCAGTCAGCAACGCCGCATCGACCTTCTCCGTCTCAGAAAGAAGGTCTTGAAAATAATCCCTCTGTGAGGACAGCGATTCCTCCGACAAATCCTCAAGCGCGTAATTATAACGGTGGTCTCCGATATATGTGGCAAAGGTCGGATTGTGTTTTAAAACAAATTCCCAGTAGTCTTTGAGATAATCCTGCAATTGATCGTCAGCATTATTCATTATTAATCACCTCAGTCTTTCTTAATCTTGCAAATCTCGAGAATAAATTTTTATGCTCCAGCTCCTTTTTAAATCCCGCGTCGGTAAACATACGGACAGTCTCTCTCATGTCTTTTGCTCCGACTTCGACCCCAGGTTCATAGATGGAAATATATCCGCCACTCTTTACGGCGCGGGTGATGTTTTTAACAGCCAACGGTTTGTCGGCAATTTCATGAAAACAGTAATACAGGAGGCAAACATCCGCAAACGGGGCCTGGACCTGATAGGCTGCGATATCAGCGGTAACGATCTCGACCTTATCCACAAATCCTGACATCCTTTTCCGAAGTTTCCTGACCATTCCATCCTGTAATTCTACAACTATCACTTTCTTGGCATGATCGGCTATTGCCTCTGTCAAAAATCCATTGCCTGCCCCGACTTCAAGCACAGTGCTCTCTCTGGCAATCCCGGATTCGCGCAGGATTTTACCCCTGTCCGACAACCTCTTCCTGATCGGATTATAGAGTATGAATGAAAGCCATGAAGGGCAGACCTTGCACATAGAATTACCTTCCTTACCAGTTTGATTCTAAGGAATATAATACCATTTCCCTGCTTTGCAATATTTTCAGATGAACATGGATAAGTAATGAAAAGAAACGGACCTGCCTTTTGATTCCATCATTGTCATTATAAGGTTAGTTATCATTTTTTTATCTCTAAAATGAAACCTCTTTTCATCTATTGTATTAGCTTGTCTGCTGGAGCTGATACACTTGCCGGAACATTAAGACCCAACGCTTTTGCCTCTTTCAGATTGACGATGGTTTGTATGCCGTTAGGCTGTTTGAACTTCAGTTCCGCCGGCCTGGCGCCTCCAAGCACTTTCTTTACCATTTCAGCCGCGGCCGAACCCTGTACTTTCGGATTCGCCGCGAGTGTCAAAACAATACCTGCGTCCTCTCCGCCGCCAATTAATGCGGCGGTCGGGATTTTGTCCCTGCGCGCAGCTTCAATAATGTCCCTGATACCTGTCATACACACTCCGCAAGTCGTCACAATAAGCGCGTCAACACCCTTTATATCATCTTTATTTACATGTTCCGAGACGCTTATCAAAACAGACTGGAAACCCATAGTCCCTTCGAGTTTTTTAATATCACGCACTTCGATGATGGTGTCCTTCTCGGACTTGCTGAAAACAATGCCCAGTTTTGAAAACTTCTTTATTTCATTCAGCAGCCTCATAATTTTATCTATCGGGACTGTCGAACTGATGCCGGTTGCGTTCTTTCCTGTAATATTCATGGAGGCAGGATCGTAGACGCCGGCGAAGATAATAGGTATGTCAGTCGTCTCCTTCATCGCTGTCAGTGTTGCGGGGGCCCCGTAACATACGATCACTCTCGCGCCTATGCCGGTCAGCTTACGTACGGCATTGGTCCAAGACATAGGATCGGCAGACGGTTTCTGCAGCACTATCTCGACATCTTTTCCTATTTCATCAGTGAAGGCTTTATGTATGTCCCTGTAATATTCTATGTCCGCTGTCATGATCACGCCAACGGTTTTCGCAGACACAGGCTGGATAAAAACCATAAGGACCAGGGCAACGGCAATAATTAAATTACTTCTTTTCAACAGAGCCTCATTCAAGGTTCTTCTTAAATTTCAGCATGACGATATACGCATGTCCATCCTGATTACTGTCGTGATCATTATCAAGTACGTCTTTTGTATCACTGTAACTGAATTCCATACCGCAGGAAAGACCGTTCATGCATTCAGAATCGCCGGACAGGCTGTAAACGGTCTCCCTGATTTTCTGCTGGCTGAATGATGATACCGAAACAGGACTCAAAAGGTCCCCGCTCCCGGGATAGAAATCACCGTAGCTTCTCACATGTGAGACAAGCGCGAGTATATCCAGTTTTTCAACCGGCGCGTAATCAAGTGAGGCTGAATAAACATGAGTTACGTCTTTATACTGAACATCCTTGTCAATTAAGCGAATACTATTGTACACGATGTCCTGCCTGACCCTGTAACTCATGTAGGCATAGCTCGCGGTCATTGAAAGGTTGTCTGCCAGCCGGAATACACCGCTTCCCATCAGGTTATCGGTCCTTGTGTTCCTGTTCCTTGCATCCTGTGTATTTGAAAAATCCAGATCCTTCCTTTTCTCCCTTGAGATAATGTAATTAACAAACAGGTTTATTCCCGGGACCGGCGCCATGGAAATTGATACTGTCCCTTTGTCCGAAGAGTCCGGCTCAGTGCTATACGACGGTTTGACTGCCGATTTGCGAATGTATTCCGCTCTGAGGTCAATTCCCTTTATTACCCGCAGGCCCGAAGATAATGCCAGGGTGTTCTTAGTGGTTTTATTTTTAAGATTCCAGTCCTCTGCGTTCTCCCTGTCCGTGCATTCGTACAAGTATTTGACCTTTAGCGTTACTCCCGGTTCAGGATTGTATCTTCCAGTCAAAGATATCGCATCAGTCGTCTTTGAAACAGAAGACTTGACTGTTCCGGGGTAGTTGGTTACAGAACCGTTTAAATCGGATATCGCCGTTGTCTCCGGATTGTCCGCGTCACTATCAGTATGGAAATACCTCATAAAGAAAGAGAGCCTCGTCAACGGAGTCCATTGAACGGACCCGGCTGCGTGGAATATATCGGCCTTTGCGCCGCTCGTCATGTTCTCTTTTTCCTTCAGGGAAAAAGTTGCGGACGCGACGACTTTTTCATTGTAATTGGAATGTACCTTTATTACATTTGCGGAGCCCTCTAGCTCAGGGACCTGATTATGCGGGAATGTGCCTCCTGACGGATGGTACAGGCTCGGCCCGTAGGAGTCAAATATAACGTCATCGCCCTTTGCATCAAACCTTTTTTTAATATGTGAAAACTCAACCTCGGCATGTCCGAGATAGCTGTTCGCCCCCACTTCATGGGTCCCTGTCATCCATTTGATTTTTCTCTCCTGCGTGGCGCGTTCAATATCATTGAAATATCCTGAACCCGAAAGGCTCCTCTGCTGGTAATTTCCGGTCTTTTCTGCGTGAAATGTCCTGACATAAGTGTGGGCAGGGAAATCAGGGGCTTTAAGTCTCATCAATGAACTGTACATGCCGGTCCGCACTCCGTACTTCTTGTCCCCATCCTTCCGGTCAATCCTGTAAGTTGGTGATGAGGGGTCCAGGTTTACAAGTTCGATATTATTCAGATTGTGAAAGATCGTATTGTCGACCCATCGCGAAAGAAAAAGGTCTCCATAGGCATAAGCAACATCCCCATGGTAGTCTTTATGGTTGTTAAGGTCCAGATTAAAACGCAGCCTGTGCGGATACTTAAATACCCTGTATTCTCCTTCGATCCTGGGGAAATCTTTAAGATATTCATATTCGAGGGCCTTTCCCGGACTACCTGCGTCAATGAATCTGTAGCCGAGAGAAAGATGCGCCTCAGGTTTGATATAGGGGTATTTATACCCGGCCTCCTCTTCCATAGAGATACCTAATTCCTCGATGAGCTTCAGGTCGTCTTCCTCCTGGGCGGTATACCCTTTATTTATGATGAACAGAGATAAGATCATAAATAAAATTATCTTCTTCATATATGCTCTCATGTTTACCTGATGAATCTGCCCTTTCCGCTTGCCGACGGCAGGTCAGAGCCGTGTATCTGGGAATGGCAATCAGTACAGCGCGTGTAATACGCTCCTTTTGACACCATGGTCGATGCACTGCTTGAAGTATTATGTCCCCGATGACACTGAAGGCAGAGGAAAGGCTCCCTGACTTTAAGAAGATTGTTATTGACCGAGCCATGATTGTTGTGGCATGCCGTACAGTCATCAGTTATGTCAGCATGCTCAAAGGCGTAAGGACCTTCTTTTTCCCCGTGACAGCGGGTACACGTTTCCTTCAGGGTATCTTCTCTTAATAAACCTTCGCCTGCAGTGCCATGCGGATTATGACAGTCCGTACAGAAGATCTTTTTCTCCATTACGGGATGGCGGCTCGGCAGCGAAAATTCCGCGGCCTGCTTTTGATGGCATTTCAGACACATATCTCTCGTGTCTTTCAGCTGTGTTATCAGACACGAGCCCGCATGCACGTCATGACAGTCAAAGCATGAAACATCGCCCGTCGCATGCGCTCCGGCATTCCAGTTGTGAAGATTAAAGCCCGCGTTAGCAGAGTGGCACTTGAGGCACATCAGTGATTTAGCCTGGGACGGCAGGTTTTTCAGATCGATAAAGGTATCATATTTACATGCCGTCTCCTTTCCTTCCTGATCGTCGTCTGCCACCAGTTCACGAGTTATGCCCTCAACGGCAAGACTGCCGGGACCGTGACATGATTCACAGTTGACCAGCGGCATGTGTGATTGGGCGGACATTTGCGCGCCCATAGTGCTCGCCTCAAAATTACGTCTTATCCTGTCATGGGAGTGGCATGCTGAAAGACAACGGTTCGTTCCAATATAATTGGCATCAATCCGCCCGATCAGCATCCTTTCATACTCTTCAATGGGCATTAATGACTTTGATGACTTTAGCGCTTCACATCCATATAATGCTGCAATCAGAAAAATGAATAAAAAAAATATCCTTCTCCATAATGTCATTTTGCTCTCCGTATTTTTTTATTGACCCTCGCGGTTCATTAGGTCAAATCCTGTCTTCGGTATTCTTTATTACGGCTTTTTATTAATTTACTTTACATGTTAGTGGTCGCGTCGACACTGCTTTTCAGGACGCTTGTGCCTGTGCTTTATTATATTTATAGGAGTAGGGACGGAGTAATCCGGCCCGGAGGGTGACCCCGCCCCTGCAGAATGATATAAGGAAGGCAAATAATGTACATCGCAAAAACAGACAAATGGTATATGGAGAGGATAATATGGCTGATTGCCGGGTTATTTACCCTGACCGGAACAGCGCTCACATATCATGAGGCCATCAGACTCTGATAACATGCATAAAACACTCCTTACAATTAAACCTCAATTTATAAATACCATCTTTGTTATAAAGAAAGAGCGGTTCATTTAGTCTTCCCCTGTCAGTAATTTTCTGTTCATTAACGCAAAGACCCAATTCAAACTTGAGACAATGCTTCGTAGTCATTACAACAATCTCTCCGGAAGGCATGACTATTTCCAATGCCTTATCAATCTGCCGCACGCCGTGCCTTTTATAAAACCTGCGGGCCAGCTTATTCGAAACATTAAAAGTGAAGTCAAGTTTTTCATATGGAAATATCGCATCCGAAGCGGGTAATTCATAGGGGACAGGTCTAAAAAAACTCAGCCGTTCCTGTTCCAGTTTATGCAGTATCTCCTGTCTGCATTTGTTTAATAATGATGAAGGCACAAATACCGGAAACTCCCAGTTTATGGTTACCCGATCAGTGTAAAATGGAGTTGGGCCGCTTTTCGAAAGTTGTTTTTGAATGTTCCCGGCAGCAAACTGTCCCTTTTGGGCAGGCTGAAAAGACTGGTGATATTCATTCTCAACCGCTATGGCATCTTCATCAACCGCCCTGACGAGGAGACTGTTGTCTCCTTTGAATGATATCTCAAGCGATACTTTTATCTTCCTGAGCGACTTGTCTTTTCGCAGGCTTTTTAAAAATTCATGATCATAATTGCGATAGACGGCCGTTCCTTTCTGCGGCATCAGCGGCGTCTTTCCAATAAATATCATTTCTCCTTCAATCTTATTGACCTTCAGTCCCCGCAATACATTTTGCTTATCAAAGAATACCAGACCGTCGTTATTATGCAGTTCCTCGCTTCCCTTTATCCGGATATATCCGTGAGCTGCTTCTACTACTCTGCCCACAGGTTTGCCTGTTGACTTTGATGTCTCCGGCAGAGCTATCGATCCTCGCTTGCCTGTTAAAAGATAATCAGTGCTTCCGCGATGGAATGTCTTCTCCGGGTCGGGATTAAATAAAAGAGAAGTCTGCCCGGATGAAGCCTTTCTGAAAGCGGAATGTTTTTCAAGCTCCTGATCGAGGGCCTTTCTGAAATAGGCCGTAATGTTTTTCACATAATGTTCATCTTTCAGCCTTCCCTCTATCTTGAAACTTGTGACTCCGGCTTTTATAAGCTCAGGAACAAAGGCCATGCGGTTCATGTCCTTAAGCGAAAGCAGGTGCCGCTCTTTTGAAATAATATTCCCTCTGCCGTCTTTCAGCGAATACAAATTTCTGCATGGCTGTGCGCAGCATCCCCTGTTGGCGCTTCTTCCTCCTGAGACCAGGCTCATATAACACTGTCCGCTCAGGCTTACGCATAGTGCGCCATATACAAAGGACTCCAGTTCACACCGGGTATTGTCCCTCACAACAGATATTTCACTGAGGGAAAGCTCTCTGGCCAATACAATCCGCTTTACTCCGATAGCGTCCAGGAATTTAATCCTGTCCAGGGAATAGTTGTTCGCCTGGGTGCTGGCATGTACGGCTATCGGGGGAATATCCATTTCCAGTATCCCCATGTCCTGGATAATCAATGCATCAGCGCCTGCATGATATACATCAAAAATAATTTTGCGGGCCTCTTCCAGTTCATTATCAAATAAAATAGTATTAAGTGTTATGTAAACCCTGGCCCCATAGAGGTGTGCGTAGCTGCATAAGCGTTCAATGTCTGCATTATTTGGATTAACAAAACTTGAACTCCTGTCTCCTGCTCAAAACCTGCAATTCGGTCTGACTGCCATTAATTACGGCGCGGATGCCGTTTACATC
>JACQXG010000071.1 GCA_016208905.1 Nitrospirota bacterium | reverse complement strand
CGTCCCAGATATCGGCAGGTTCAAAGACCAGCCCTTGGGGCTATATGAAGGAAGGCGATACAGAACAGTTCGAGATTGGTGACACGAGGAGACTTGAAGAGGTCATGGAGAAGATCGCGAGCCTTGGGCTAATGCCGAGTCTCTGCACCGCATGTTACAGGGAAGGCAGAAGCGGCGAGCGGTTTAAACACCTTGCCGAAGAGACAACTATTAAAAACTTCTGTCATGAAAATGCGGTCCTGTCACTCAAGGAGTATGTGGAGGATTGTGCTACAGGGGAATTAAAGGAACGGCTGACAAAAATATTGAATGAGGAAATCGCGAAAAGCTCCAACGGCCTTTCAGAGAGATTCAAACTTATAGAAGCAGGCAAGAGGGATGTGCATATTTAGCTGATAGCTGACAGCTATTAGCTAACAGCTAATGTATGAAACTTATATTAAACGGCACAGAAACAGAATTAAAGGATGGGCTCACTGTTACAGGACTTCTTGAAACATTAAAGATCGATCCTGGTCGAGTCGCAGTGGAGGTCAATCTTAAGATTGTAAAGAAGTGTGATTATGAGAACCATGCGCTTAATAATATGGATGCGGTGGAGATAGTCAATTTTGTTGGGGGAGGGTAGGAGACAGTTAAGAGTTATGAGTTTAGAGTTAGGAGTTAAAAGACAGATTCCGGACAAGCCGGAATGACATGTGATGGAGGATATTTATGGACGATAAATTAATCATCAGAGGCATTGAGTTTAAATCGCGGCTCTGGGTCGGGACAGGGAAGTACAGGGATTTCGAGGAAACCAGAAAGGCCATTGAGGCGTCGGGCGCTGACGTTGTCACTGTTGCTGTAAGACGGACGAATATATTTGACAACAAGTCCGAAAACCTTCTTGATTATATTGATCTTAAGAAATATAAGATACTCCCCAACACGGCAGGGTGTTATACATTGGAAGATGCCCTTAGATATGCCCGGCTGGCAAGAGAGACCGGGATTTCGGACCTCATAAAGATTGAGGTCATCGGTGATGAAAAGACCCTTTTCCCTGACTCCTGCGCTACGCTTAAGGCCACAGAGATTCTGGCAAAAGAAGGTTTTATCGTTCTTCCTTATATTAATGATGATCCAGTGATGGCATTGAGACTCGTGGATGCGGGCGCTGCAGCAGTAATGCCGCTTGCCGCGCCTATCGGTTCAGGACTCGGCATTCGCAATCCATACAACTTAAAGATCATCCTTGAACAGGCGAAAGTGCCTATTATCGTTGATGCAGGGGTGGGCACTGCCTCTGATGTCGCGCTTGCCATGGAACTCGGATGCGACGCGGTATTGTTGAACACGGCGATAGCAGGGGCCAAAGATCCCATTGCCATGGCAGAGGCAATGAAGTATGGAGTGATAGCGGGACGCCTTGCATTTAAAGCCGGAAGGATACAGAGGAAGCTCTACGCAACGGCAAGCAGTCCGATTGAGGGAATGTTGTAAAGACAGCTATGAGCGTTCAGCTGTCAGCTATCAGCTACAAAAAAGATGGAACCATGGATATAAATTTCCAGCTTTATTTAATAACGGACAGAAAGCGGATTGCTGATCGCTATTCGCTGATAGCTGCTGTCAGACTTGCATTAAAAGGCGGAGTGAAGGCAGTGCAGTTGAGAGAAAAAGATTTAAACACGAGGGAGCTTTTGAAGTTGGCATATAAGATGAGAGCTTTGACGAATCAATATAAAGCGAAACTGTTTATCAACGACAGGTTTGACATTGCGCTTGCCGTCGGTGCGGACGGGGTGCATCTGACGCAGAATAGCATCCCTACGCATGCAGCGAGGAATACGGTAAAGAAGAAACTTATGATTGGGGTCTCAACGCATTCCCTGAAAGAAGCAAAGGAGGCTGAAAAGGGCGGGGCCGATTTCATTACCTTCGGCCCTGTATACAGGACGCCTTCAAAACTGAAATACGGCGAATCTGTCGGTCTGGATACATTGCGTAAGGTGAGCGGTAAGATAAAGATTCCCGTCTTTGCAATCGGCGGGATCAAGGGCGATAAAATAAATGATGTGATGGAATCAGGGGCTTACGGGGTTGCAATGATATCGGAGATATTCGGGGCAGAAGATATTAAGGGGAAGTCTGAGGAGCTAATTAATATATTGAGAAATAAAGTTTGAACGAAATATTTTCAAGGAGAATGATATGAATAAACATACAAGGATTGAACTTGCAAGGCAGGGCATTATTACAGATGAAGTCAGTCAGGTTGCCGCTGACGAAGGCATTGACCCGGAGCAACTGTCAAAGGACATAGCTGAAGGGCTGACCGTCATTTCAAGAAACATCATTCACGATATCAAACCACTGGGGATCGGCAGGGGACTCAGGACAAAGATAAACGCCAATATCGGCACATCAAAGGACAGGATATCTCTTGATGAAGAGATGGAAAAACTTGACGTGCTGATCAAATACGGAGCTGACGCTGTGATGGATCTTTCTACAGGAGGCCCGATAAAGGACATCAGAAGGCTGCTCCTCAGAAAGTCAACCGTATCAGTCGGCACGGTCCCCATTTACGAGGCAGTGGCAAAGGCGGCTGAGGACAGAGGGTCCATCGCAAAGATGAGCGTTGAAGACCTGTTTAACGCAATTGAAGGGCAGGCTGAAGAGGGCGTTGATTTTGTGACTGTCCACTGCGGTCTAACAAGAAAGACAATAGAGACGCTCAGGGAGGATGGCAGGATACTTGATATAGTGAGCCGGGGCGGGGCGTTCCTTGTCGAATGGATGATATACAATGACAGGGAAAATCCCCTTTATGAAAATTATGACAGGCTTATTGAGATGTCAAAAAAGTATGACCTGACATTGAGTCTCGGCGACAGCGCGCGTCCCGGATGTCTTGCTGACGCGACGGACAGGACGCAGATAGATGAGCTGTTGACCCTCGGCGGCCTGCGGGACAGGGCAGTCAAAGAGGGGGTCCAGGTAATAATTGAAGGCCCCGGACATGTCCCGCTCAATCAGGTTGAACTCAATATTAAAATGCAGAAGGAGATCTGCAAGGGCGCGCCGTTTTATGTGCTCGGCCCCCTTGTGACCGATATCGGAATGGGCTACGACCATATTTCTGCTGCCATAGGAGGCGCCATTGCGGGCGCTGCGGGCGCTGATTTCCTGTGCTATGTGGCGCTGCGGGCGCTGATTTCCTGTGCTATGTAACACCTGCGGAGCACATCAGGCTCCCGAACATAGAAGATGTAAAAGAAGGTGTTATCGCGTCAAAGATAGCGGCGCATGCCGCTGATATTGCCAAAGGCGTAAAGGGTGCGATTGATCTTGATAATGAGATGGCGAGAAGGAGAAAGGCCCTTGACTGGAACGGCCAGATAGCATTGTCGCTCAATCCTGATAAGGTAAGGCAGTGGCGCGCGGAAGTGCCGCCCACGGAATCGCATGTATGCAGCATGTGTGGAGAATTCTGCGCTATTAAGACAGTTGAAGAGGCTTTGAAGAAGAGGTAAATTTCATCAAAAGCTGTGCCATATCCCTATAGGGACGGGGATGTGTCATCGGCTACCGGCATAACCGGAAAACGCGGCCAGCTGCGCGGGCTCGAGTATGCCTTCATGTCTCTGCCCCTTTATGAACCAGGTCGGGTAGCTCTCGATTCTTTCCCTTATACATACATCAGCCTTTGGTCCTCCCTGGCCTCCTGGAGAGCATTCCACATAGGGAAGACGTTTAGCTGATGCCCCGAACAGAGCCTTCTGTTCCACGCATGACGGTCACCAGTATGCGCCGTATAAAATGGCTTTATCTTGTGTAAGATGTTCGGCCAGACCTTTCAGATAGGGGTCTTCAGGGCCGGCTGCCGGGTCAAATATGCCGCTGTAGTGTAAATGCATTCCACCGACGATTACCGCAGTTATTATGATTGTCTGTCTTGCAAAGGCTGCAAAGTTGAATTTGGGCCGCTCCTTTGGCCGCTGAAACGTTGCCACTCCGAAAATGACGGTCATGATTGAAAAGGATACTATACAGTAGGCACAGACGGCTTTAATTACGAACAGGGAGATTGTTATGAGATAAACACTGTAGCCCAGTCCCGCCATGGAGACTGTCCAGGCTGATTTCCAGTGCGTCATGGGATTGCGGACCCGTATACCGATATAGGCAAGTGCGGTGTAAGTCAGGAATCCCCAGAAAGCGGTGGGCAGCGCCAGAAAGGTACCCCACCGGCTTCGCTGGACAATGTCGCATGAACTTCCCTCTTTGCAGTAGAGAGGCGGATGGCCCAGCCAGATGGTAAGGGCCAGATAAGCGGTCAACACCATGCCTGCCCCTGCGAGTCCTGTCAGGAGCCAGTTTGGTTTCTCCAGCCTTTGCATCGCCGGCTGTTTTTTCTTGATCTTCCGGCCTGCTGGTATTTCTTTAACCGGGGTCTCTTCCGGAGAAGACTGCATCTTCTGTGAAGCCACTTCTCTTTTCTTTTTTTTACCCAAAGGATGATCCTTATAATATTATCTTTAATCTACTCCGCCAGTTTTAGAGATGCCCCGTTCAATTTGATCTCATTTATGTCCCACTCGCTGAAACAGACCGTAAAGTCGTTTGCATTTTCTACATTGATCTCTTTAGGAATATCAAAAACCTTACGGCTGATGGGGCCCTCATCGTGCGCCTTGCCGATCAGGGCGGTGACCTGATCTATTCCCAGATTAATGGTCACTATCATTAAAAAGTAAGGCTCGTTCATTACGTTACTTATTACAGGATTTATCTTGGCTAATGCCTTAGGTTCAAGCATTGTAGTAAATTCACCTGTCCCAAGATAAAGTTCATCGGGAAAGCGTATCTCTGAATAAGCTATTCCGGGAATGGGATTATCCTCTCGACTTATTAGTTCTGCCATTATTACCTCCAAATAATATCTTATATGAAATGAGTCCTAAAATATAACGCACAAATTTTAACATACATTTAACAACTAATTACAAATGTCAGCATCCGGATGCTGAATAAAATTTCCTTAACCCAAATAATGCAGACATTGAAAAATAATTTGTTTAACTCGATAAGTTTATTATCGAATTATGCATATGGCTTTGAATAAAAGAATGCATCTTAACCTTGATTGACAATGCGTTTAAGGAATCGAAAAACAAATAATTTTCCAACATCTGCATTATTTAAATGCATTTTTTGGGTTAAGAGCTTAATACCGCGTCATATGTATGATTTTTTTCCATAACTATATATCACGTATGGGAGAAATTGACAAAAACGGTATTTAAGACATATAATTTATTCATCTTTTTACTGGATAATTCTTTATATATTTAGGAGGACTTAAAATGTCAGATGCAGTTACCAGCGTTACGAATGACACCTTTGGATCTGTGGTATTACAGTCAAAGAGTCTTGTTATGGTTGATTTCTGGGCAACATGGTGCGGCCCTTGCAAGATAGTAGCTCCCGTTGTTGAAGAGCTTGCGAAGGAATATGCAGGCAAGGTAACTTTTGCAAAGGTCAATACGGATGAGAACACTGATCTCGCAACCCGTTACAATATCAGAGGGATTCCTACCCTTATGTTTTTCAAGGACGGCAAAGTTATGGACCAGGTAGTGGGAGCTGTACCAAAGGCCCAGCTGAAATCTAAACTTGACGCCTTACTCGGATAAATCCGGACAGATCATGTATGACGTTATAATTATCGGTGGAGGCCCTGCTGGCCTGACAGCAGGGCTTTATACTTCCAGGGCAAGACTCAAAACCCTTCTTATTGAAAAAGCCTTTACCGGCGGACAAGTCATGACTACTGAATGGGTAGAGAATTACCCGGGTTTTGAAGATGGCATATCGGGTCCTGAACTTTCCCAAAAAATGGAAAAGCAGGCAAAAAAGTTTGGACTTGAGATAACTCAGGGTTCAGTTCTTGATGTGTCCCTTGATGACAAGATAAAAAAAATAACACTTGAAGATAATACGCAGTACGAGACCAGGAGTATTATTCTTGCCACAGGTTCAAATCCGAGACCATTGAATATTGAGGGGGAGGACAAATATAGAGGCAGGGGGGTCTCATATTGCGCAACCTGTGACGGGGCTTTTTTTAAGGGCGAGAAGCTGGCTGTTATTGGCGGAGGAGATTCTGCGGTTGAAGAGGGGCTGTTTCTGACGAAATTTGCAGAGACGGTTTATATAGTGCACAGAAGAGACCGGCTGAGAGCGGCAAAGGTTGTGCAGGAAAGGGCATTTGCAAATCCAAAAATTAAATTTGTGTGGAACGCTGTACCTGAAAAAATATCAGGAGATGACAGCGGAGTCAAATCCATACATATAAAAAATTTATTAACAGGGGAACAATCTTCAATTGACGTTGGGGGAGTATTCATCTATATAGGATACAACCCGAACATTGAATTTCTTAAGAGTCTGGTAGATCTTAATAAAAATAATTATATATTGACAGATGAGAATATGTCGTCTTCATCTCCGGGCATATTTGCGGCCGGAGATGTAAGGGCAAAGCCGTTAAAACAGATAGCGACTGCTGTTGGAGATGGAGCCACGGCAGGGGTTGCAGCAGAGAAATATATAGAAGAGAATTTTTAAATACAGCGTTAAGCTGTAAGCGTTTAGCGATAAGAAAAGAATGAAATAAAATTAAGGGGCTAAAAGCTTATAGCTTATAGCTAAGAGCTAATTAATGTTCGAATCATTATCTGACAGATTAGAAGGCATACTTAAAAAATTAAAAGGCCGCGGTCTTCTGAAAGAGGCGGACATAGCCGCTGCCCTCAAGGAAATCAGGATAGCCCTGCTCGAGGCTGACGTCAATTTTCAGGTAGTCAAGGACTTTGTTGAAAAAGTCAGGGAAAGGGCGGTAGGTAAAGAAGTAATTGAGAGCATTACTCCCGGACAGCAGGTTGTAAAAATTGTACATGACTGCCTCTGTGAGCTTATGGGCGGCGGCCAAAGTAAGATCAATCTTGCCCCCAACCCTCCAACAGTTATCATGCTCGTCGGTCTTCACGGATCGGGTAAAACAACAACCTCGGCAAAGCTTGCAATGAATTTCAAGAAGGACGGCAGAAGGCCAATGCTTGTGGCATTGGATACTGGCCGGCCTGCTGCTATTGATCAGCTTAAATCTCTCGGTATGCAAATAGGCGTGCCGGTGCATTCAACCCAGCCTGGAGACAATCCTGTTGCCATATATCCTGAAGCGCTGAAAAAAGCAAAATTGGAAGGAAGAGATATATTGATCCTTGATACTGCCGGCAGGCTCCATATTGATGAAGATTTGATGGAGCAGCTCAGGGAACTGAAAAGAGAGGCAAAACCGGACGAGATCCTGCTGGTTGCCGATGCCATGACAGGGCAGGATGCCGTAAATATTGCAAAGTCTTTTAATGAAAAGCTCGACCTGCATGGGGTCATTCTGACCAAGATGGACGGGGATGCCCGCGGAGGCGCTGCCCTTTCGATTGTTAATGTCACAAACAAGCCTATTAAATTTATCGGTGTAGGTGAAAAAATTGATTTCCTTGAGCCTTTCCATCCTGAGAGAATGGCGTCGAGAATACTGGGTATGGGTGACGTAGTATCTCTTGTTGAAAAAGCACAGGAAGCGGTTGACCTGGAAGAGGCCCTCAAGCTTGAAGACAAAATAAATAAAGACAGGTTTACATTTGAGGATTTAATAAATCAAATAAAGCAGATTAAAAAGATGGGCCCTCTGGAGAATATTCTCAGCATGATTCCGGGATTAGGCAAACAGTTAAAGGGTGTTAATATCGATGACAGGGCCTTTGTAAAGGTCGAGGCGATCATTAATTCCATGACGATGCAGGAAAGAAGAAATTATGTTATACTGAGCGGCAACCGGAAAAAAAGGATTGCTGCAGGCAGCGGGACAACTGTTGCCGATGTTAATAAAATCGTAAAACAGCATCTTATGATGAAGAAGATGCTGAAGAAAATGAAGCGCGGCAAGGGGCTGCAAATGCCGCAATTCAAATTTTAAGATTTTTGATCTACTACGCAAGATACAGGAATAATAAAGAATTGTTTCAAAAAATAACTTGAAACCTGTATTATGTATCTTGTATCATTAAATATTTATTTGACACGGAGGAAGCAAATTGGTAAAGATTAGATTGACAAGAAAAGGCGCCAAGAAAACCCCTTTTTACAGGGTCATAGTAACGGATTCGCGGAAGAGGAGGGACGGACCGTTTATAGAGAATATCGGAACTTATGATCCGTTAAAGAATCCTTCTGAAGTGAAAATTGATTCAGAACGGGCAAAGTACTGGCTTGGCTGCGGAGCACAACCAACTTCAGCTGTTAAAAAACTTTTGAATATTTCGGGTCTGTAGAAATCAGCCTGGATGCAAATGGAGGGGGATATGAAACTGCTAATCGAAGACATGGCTAAGGCACTGGTGGATAAACCGGAGGATGTCGCGGTTGCCGAGGTTGAGGGAGAAAGAACCACTGTTTATGAGTTGCGTGTTGCTACAACTGATCTTGGAAAGGTCATTGGCAAACAGGGTAAAACAGCCCGTGCAATGAGAACTATCCTGGGCGCTGCCGGTACAAAACTCGGCAAGCGCTGTGTGCTTGAGATACTCGAGTAAATTATTTCATTCCAACCCTCTCTCGGACAAGGTGAAAAAATTCTAAATCCGAAGCACGAAATTCGAAATAATACCAAATTACCAATATACGAATATACAAACCTGTTTTGAATTTAGATCAATTAAATTTGTTTCGTGTTCCG
Organism: Nitrospirota bacterium; assembly: GCA_016208905.1. Lineage (GTDB taxonomy): Bacteria > Nitrospirota > Thermodesulfovibrionia > UBA6902 > UBA6902 > UBA6902. Next base: position 4,258 of record JACQXG010000071.1, on the reverse strand, counting down.
GTATTCGAATTTCGATTTTAATGACATAAAGTGATTAAATCTGAAAATGAAGTGTGATGTTTTAACTATCTTCCCCGATATATTTGATTCTTATCTTAACGAAAGTATCATAAAAAGGGCCCGGGCAAACAACCTTCTTGATGTAACTCTCTTTAACATCAGAGACTTTTCATCTGACCCGCACAGGACTGTTGATGATTCTCCGTTCGGGGGAGGAGCGGGTATGGTGTTTAAACCGGAGCCGATATTCAGGGCGATGGACTTTCTCAGGGAGGACGGAGAGCCGCGAAGGGTCATTCTCCTGACACCCCAGGGAAGACCATTCAGTCAATCCATTGCGGAAGACTATTCCAAAGAACAGAAAAGGTTCGTATTTATATGCGGCCGTTATGAAGGCATTGATGAAAGAGTAAAGACCCTGGCAGATGAGGAAATTTCAATCGGAGATTATGTGTTAACGGGGGGTGAGCTTGCGGCCCTTGTTATTATTGACGCAGTAACAAGGCTCATTCCCGGCGCGCTTGGTGATGAGAGATCTGTAGAGGATGAATCATTTTCATGGGGACTGCTTGATTATCCGCATTATACAAGGCCGCGGGAGTTCAGGGGTTTAAGTGTTCCGCAGGTGCTTGTGTCGGGTGACCACAAGGAAATAGACAACTGGAGGAGAAAAGAGGCGCTTAAAAAGACGGTTAAAGTCAGACCTGATCTTATTGCAAAGGTGAAGCTTACTGAACTCGACAGGAGAATACTTTCTGAAATTCAGGCATTATCTGATGAAGAAGCTTGATTTCGGGCATGGTTAGCTGGTATTCTACTATGCTTTATGCTGTTACGGTAAAGAGTAAAATATCACATAACAGAATATTAAATATAGTTAATTTATAACAGGAGGGAAAGATGGATGCTGTTAAAGTTATAGAAGAGGGATATAAAAAAGAAATACCCCCTTTCCGGGTGGGGGATATAGTAAGTGTAAGCATGAGAATCAAGGAGGGAGAAAAGGAAAGGGCCCAGATATTCACGGGCATTTGTATCGGAAGAAAAGGCAGCGGAATCCGTGAAACTTTTATGGTGAGAAAAATATCGTACGGGGTCGGTGTAGAGAAAATTTTCCCTCTTCACTCTCCCTTGATTGAGAGTATTAAAGTTGTCAGACAGGGAGATGTAAGAAGGGCCAAGCTTTTTTATTTACGAGGCAAAAAAGGTAAGGGCGCCAAGGTGAAAGAGAAGTCATTTGTCAGCAAAGAATAAAATTAAAGTTTGAAGATCAAAATGCAAAATTAAGGAATTTATTTAATTATGTTATTTCTTTCCTCGATTTTGTTTATTAAATTTTATAATTCTATTTTTTTGTAATGTCCTCTCAAAAACCTTCTTCAGGAAAAAACATCCCCCCCATTTTTCTGCATGATGAAACGTTCCGTCAGAAATATCCATTAATTGCAGGCATTGATGAAGCAGGCAGGGGGCCGCTGGCCGGGCCTGTGGTGGCTGCTTCCGTAATACTTCCTTCCGGACTTGTTATACAGGGGCTCAGGGACTCTAAAAAAACTACTGAGAAAGAGCGTAAAAGAATTTTTTGGGAGATAGTCCGTAAGGCCGATGCAGTAGGAGTCGGAATTGTGGAAGCAGATACCATTGACAGGATTAACATCCTTCAATCAACTAAAAAGGCAATGAAAACAGCCGTAGAAGATATGCTAGTAATTCCTGATATCCTGTTAATCGATGCGGTCAGGCTTACAGATGTTAATCTTCGGCAGACATCTATTATTAGAGGAGAATCCATCAGTGCATCCATTGCAGCGGCGTCAATTATTGCCAAGGTTGTAAGAGATGATATCATGCTTGACTACCATGAAGAATATCCTGCATATAACTTTAAAAGACATAAAGGGTATTCCACAAAAGAACATATGGAGAGCATACAGATACACGGGCCTTGTCCTATCCATAGAATGAGCTTCAGGAAGGTTAAGGATGTGCACTTGCCTTTTGACCATAGGATAATTGCAATTTAATTGTCGGGACGAGCTATTTTATTTGATGTGGTGTCTATGTTTTTTTACTATAATTCCTTATAATAATAAGTACGCAGGATTAGAAAAATTATTAACCGATTAAATATCCCGATGTCTTTACTTAAGAATTAAACTTGTGTTAGTATTTATCTCTTTAAATAAAAGAAAGGTGATGTTATGGCATTAGCAAAAGAACATAAAGAGAACATAATCGGACAGTACAAATTGCATGAAGGTGATACAGGATCTCCCGAAGTGCAGATAGCCCTTATCAGTGAACGGCTGAATGGTCTTAATCTGCATTTTCAGGTCCATAAAAAAGACCATCATTCACGCAGAGGACTTTTAAAGTTAGTTGGTCAGAGACGCAAATTGCTGAGTTATCTGAAGACGGCTGACAGAGAAAGATACGACAAAGTTGTTAAACAGCTGGGATTAAGAAAGTAGAAATGAATGACAAATGTTGAACTTGAACTTAAAGAAAAGACACTCTCACTTGAAACAGGACTTTTTGCAAAGCAGGCTGACGGATCTGTTGTAGCCAGATATGGCGATACAGTTGTCTTGGCGACAGCAGTTGCCAAGAAAGAAGCAAGAGAAGACATAGATTTTTTCCCCCTAACAATCGATTATCAGGAAAAGGCTTATGCTGCCGGTAAAATCCCCGGAGGGTTCTTTAAAAGGGAAGGCAGACCGACAGAGAAAGAGGTGCTTACATCCCGCCTGATAGACCGGCCGACCAGGCCTCTTTTCCCCGATGGTTTTTATTCTGATACACAGGGAATTATTTCCGTATTATCATTCGGCAATGAAAATATATCAGACATCCTGGGAATTATAAGCATGTCTGCAGCCCTTAGTATATCCGACATCCCCTTTGACGGCCCTGTAGGCGCAGTCAGGATAGGTATATTAAAGGACTCGTTTGTTACTAATCCTGACCTTCAGGAGATTGAGGAATGTGATTTTACACTTGTCGTAGCCGGCACGGAAAACGCGGTAATGATGGTTGAAGGCGGGGGTCTTGAAATTACCGAATCTGTTTTGCTTGAAGCCCTTAATATTGCGCATGAGGAAATAAGAAAAGTTGTAGACTTGCAGAAACAGCTGGTGGCGTCAGCGGGTAAGCCCAAGAGGACTGTCACTCCGCCGCAGTTAGATGAAGAACTCCTGAAATCTGTTTCAGACCTTTCGCTTGAAAAAATCAAGCAGGCCATAGTGATACCTGATAAATTACTGAGGCAGGATGCCCTTAATAATATTCTCAAGGACGTTATAGCGAAACTCAATACCAATGAGAAGGACATTTCAAAAGGTATCGCATTCTTATTCAATAAATTAGAAAAAGACCTTGTACGTAACATGATTCTCGAGCAGGGTGTAAGAGCGGACGGCCGCAAGCCTGATGAAGTAAGAAAGATCAGCGCTGATGTCGGATTTCTTCCAAGGGCGCACGGTTCGGCGCTGTTTGTACGGGGAGAGACCCAGGCCCTGGCGGTAGTTACTCTCGGGACATCAGAGGACGAACAGAGGATCGACTCCCTTGAAGGTGAGTCGAAGAAGGCCTTTATGCTCCATTATAATTTCCCGCCGTTCAGTGTTGGAGAGGTCAAGTCTCTCCGTTCAGCAGGCCGGAGGGAAATAGGACATGGCATGCTTGCAGAAAGGGCGCTGAAGGAAGTCCTTCCGCATAAGGATGTGTTTCCATATACTATAAGAATAGTATCCGATATACTGGAATCAAACGGTTCATCATCAATGGCCACTGTGTGCGGAGGTACTCTTGCGCTTATGGATGCCGGAGTTCCCATAAAGGCGCCTGTTGCCGGTATAGCTATGGGGCTCATCAAAGAGGGAGAAAAGACGGTTGTACTTACGGACATTCTCGGGCTTGAGGACCACCTGGGAGATATGGATTTTAAAGTTACGGGTACAGCAGAGGGTATAACAGCTTTTCAAATGGATGTTAAGATAAGCGATGTAACCAGTGAGATTATGGGAAATGCCCTTGAGCAGGCAAAAAAAGGGAGACTTCATATACTCGGCAAGATGCGAGAGATCCTTTCAGAGCCGAGAGACAATCTTGCAGCTCATGCCCCCAGAATATATACACTGAAAATCAGACCGGATAAAATCAGGGAAGTAATAGGCACTGGCGGAAAGGTCATCAGGGGCATAGTTGAAGAGACCGGCGTTAAAATAGACATTGACGATACAGGCACTGTTCACATTGC
>JACQXG010000078.1 GCA_016208905.1 Nitrospirota bacterium | reverse complement strand
TAGCAGCTTAAACAAATGGCCAAATTATTAAACTACCTCTGGATAACTCTGTTATCTGTTTACATCATAAGCCCTATTGACGCGAACCCGCTGTTCTTTGATGACCTTATCGCGGCAGCGGCTCTGTTTTATTTCCTGTATAAAAATGCAAAACAAAAGCAGCAGCAGTACCCTGGTTATGACAGGCAGTCGCATCCCGGCCATCAGTCACAGCAAAACAGTACATCCGGCGCTCATGGCCCGCTGACATTGGATAAAGCATACAAAATACTGGGCGTCAGCGCTGGTTCCACACTGGATGAAATAAACAGGGCTTATAAAGAGAAGATGACTAAGTCCCATCCTGATAAGGTCAGCCATCTCAGTGAAGAGCTGCAGGAAAAGGCAAAAGAGCTGACTCTTGAGTTGAATGAGGCTTATGCTCTTGTTAAGAGATATAAGAAAGGATGAATTGTTAACATATACCTATGCGGCTCAAACTTCAGATAACCGGCCTTGTTCAGGGCGTAGGCTTCAGGCCGTTTGTTTTCAGAGTGGCGGAAGAACTGGGCTTAAACGGTTATGTCCTGAATGATACTTCCGGCGTCCTGATAGAAGTTGAAGGGGACAGGCACAAGTTAGACAAATTCCTTCTCAGAATTGACAGGGAAAAGCCGGGGCTTTCAAAATTCTACAGCTTGCAGCATTCATACCTTGAAGAAGCATGTTATAAAATTTTCGAGATAAGGGAAAGTAAAGATCAGGGAAACAAAAGGGCCCCCATCCTTCCCGATATAGCAGTCTGCGATGAATGTTTTAATGATATAACCGCCCCTAAAAACCGGAGATTCATCTATCCCTTTACAAACTGCACAAACTGCGGCCCCCGTTTTACGATAATAAATTCTCTCCCCTACGACAGGAGGAACACTTCAATGAAGGACTTTCAGATGTGTCCCGAATGTGAAAGGGAATTCAACCTCGTCTCTGACAGGAGGTTCCATGCCCAGCCGAATGCATGTCATGCATGCGGGCCGTGGATAAGTCTTCATAATTCTGAAGGGGACCTGATATGTGAAAGAGAAGATGCGCTTGAAAAAGCGGTAAATCTTATTCGCAGGGGAAACATTTTAGCCGTCAAAGGCCTCGGCGGATATCATCTTGTATGTGATGCAACTGACAGTAAGGCCGTTGACAAGTTAAGAGAGCGTAAACAAAGGGAAGAAAAACCCATGGCTGTCATGTTTCCTGATTTAAATTATATAAGGAGAGAAGCTATCATCAGTGGACCTGAGGAGCGGGCTATAAACTCCATTGAAAAACCTGTTGTCATAGTAAAGAAAAATAAAGGGTCCCTTCTCGCCGGTTCAGTGTCTCCAAATAACAGCACGGTAGGAGTTTTTCTGCCTTACACCCCTCTGCATCACCTCATGCTGCGCAAACTAAAAAAACCGGTGGTGGCTACAAGCGCCAATATCACAGACGAACCAATCGTTAAAGATGAAAAAGATGCATTCGCCAGGCTTTCACAGATAGCCGATTATATTCTTACACACAATAGAGAGATAGTAAGAAGATGTGATGATTCAGTTGTCAGAATAGCAGCAGACAGACAGACTCCGGTAAGACGCTCAAGGGGTTTTGTGCCTGCGCCTGTTATCATTCCATTTAAATTTAACAGGCCTGTTCTTGCGTTAGGTCCTGATATGAATAACACCATTGCACTGGGACTTGATAACAGGATTTTTTTGTCCCAGCATATAGGCGACCTCGACACCCCGCTTGCAATAGAATTTTATGAAGAGACTATTAGTGATTTTCTCAGGCTGTTTGATGTTAAACCGGAGGTTGTAGTTGCGGATATGCACCCCGGATATTACAGCACGAAATACGGAGAACGGCATTATAGAGACAGGCTGGTGAAAGTCCAGCATCATTTTGCCCACATATTGTCCTGCATGATCGAAAACGAGGTCCCTGAGGACACCGAAGTAATCGGCTTCTCGTTTGACGGGACCGGATACGGATCAGATAATACAATCTGGGGGAGTGAAGTGATGACAGCTTCGTACAGCGGTTTTAAAAGGGCATATCATCTGATGCCATATAAACTGCCCGGAGGAGACAAAGCCGTAAAAGAGCCTGTCAGAACGGCCTTTTCTCTTTTATATGAAATTCTTGGAGATGAAGCAGGAGCATCAGATCATTTGCCTTTAACCGAAGAAGAAATATCTTTCTTTACCACAATGATTAAAAATAATATTAACTCGCCTGTAACAACGAGTATGGGAAGACTTTTTGACGGTGTAGCTTCAATTATCGGTTTAAGGCATAAGGTTTCCTATCATGCACAGGCCGCGATAGAACTGGAACAGCTGGCCCTCATGTCAGAAGAGACAGGGTCATACGCCTTCAGTCTTGGAGATGGGATTATAGATCAAAGGCCCATTATTGAAATGATACTAAATGATTTAAAGGCTGATGTACCGAAAGAAATAATAGCAAGAAAGTTTCATAACACAATAGTAAAGATGATCATATTCACGGCTGAAATATTAAAAAATAAAACTGGCATATCACATGTAGCGCTATCGGGGGGGGTATTCCAAAATTCTATTCTGCTTGAAAATGTATTTTATAAACTTAAAGAGAGAGGCTTTACCCCGGTCATCCATCAGCTTGTCCCAGCCAATGATGGAGGTATTTCCCTTGGACAGGCAGTGTTCAGCCGGTTTCTATAACCCTAATAAAGCTGTTGATTCACCAAAGATGTACTGGGAAAGAAGATAAGAAATTAAGAAGTTGAGAAGATGAGAGAAGACAAGACGAATAGATGGGACTGGACATCATGGTTATGGGTTTTTTTATGCGCTGCCGGAATATTCGCAACAATTCCCCTCGCCCGCAGTGTTCAGGAATTTATCACTGATACTGTTGGCCGGGAATTTTTTATGTACCTGGTTTTCTTTGTTGTTTTATCTGTATTGGCCACGCTCCTCTATTTTTTTATTTTCAAATTGCAAGTAAAAAAAACATCTCAATATATATGGCTCTTTATATGCGCCGGATTGTATCTATATTTCACTATTCAGCTCAGAACATACCCGGAAGAAGCAATTCATCTGATTGAATACGGTTTGCTTTCCTGGTTTGTGTTTAATGCCCTTGCTCATAGAATACGGGATTGGACAATTTATATAACTACCATATTATTTGTGTTATTTTTCGGAACAGCAGATGAATTCATACAATGGATGATGCCGAACAGATATTGGGGGCTTAATGATGTATGGATAAATTTACTTGCCGGACTGATTTTTATTCTGGGTATGAGGACAGCAATTGTCCCTGATAAAATATGCAGACAGGTTGAAATAAAGTCCGTCAGGGTACTGGCGGGAATGATGACCATCAACTTGATCTTTCTCGGGTTATGCCTTTCCAACACGCCTGATTCGGTAAAACGTTACACTGCGGCATTCAGTGGTTTATCATGGCTTAGAAGTGAAGAACCCATGACTGAATACGGATTCGAGCATAAGGCCCCCGAAATCGGGAACTTTTCTTCCAGACTGACTCTGGAAGAAATAAAAAGGATTGATGCGGCAGGCGGTAATCTTTATGAAAATAAATTGCCCGAAGACACAAGCCCGGAATTGGTATTACAGGAATCAATGAAAACATATAATCCGTATACAAATAAATTTATGTATGAATTTCTCATACATGTGTCACGAAGGGATGATGAATTTCAAGGATTCAAAAAAACGGCCAGTATGGAAAGCAAACTTAAAGCATTTAAAGAAAATCAAATCGCTGAGAAATATTTTGGCAGCACATTAAACAAAACTAATTCTAATTGGCCTGTTGAAAATATTGAGGCTTTGGGGGACACAGCCTCTTTAGAGAAGGAAGATTACTCAAGCAGGGCAGGTGAAATAATTACTTCCTTTAATCTGAAAGAGCTATGGTTATTTATAGCTGCCGCGATAGTTGTTGTCCGGATATCTGCCGGGATCTGGAAAAGGAAGCTTAGTGCCGGTTAACAGCACGGTATGCGAGGCTGGCTGTGGTTTCCTTTAGATAGCGGATTCTTGTCGTAAACAGGCATCCCTGTCTGTAACTCGTCTTGACGTCATCAATTTCGCTGCCCAGGAGATTGACCTCAGGGTCACCCCACAATTCAAACGCCATCCCGTAAGTATCTATTTTATTCAGGTTTATCCCCATGATTTCGGCGGCAACAATATCTACGGCCAATATGTTTTCTCCGGCCACAATGGCTCCGGTGAATTTAGGAGTGCTCTGTATCTCATCAAATTCATTGCCCCATACGCCGTCTACCATGCAGAAATGACTGGGCACGACCTGGTTCATATCAAGGATGGCTTTACGTATAAACGGATGGTACATTAATTTATGTTTGCGCGTGGGAACAAACCCGAATATATTTTTCAGGCATAACGTCACTCCAGCCAGCGAATGTGTTTTCATTTTAGCGATGTTGATTATGTAATCATGTTTAAACACATTTGCATTAAACGGCATTTCCCCGGTGTGATACGGCTTCGGGACCGGTTTCCATACTACCTCGGAAGAGCGGATGTCCTCAAGCCGGACATTAGGAAACTCCTTGACTAATTCGGCATATCCCAATTCTTCAAATGCCGAGACTGTGTCGCTGCAGGACTCACCGATAGTTATCTGCGGACAATCATGCAGCCTTTCAAGCACGGCCCTGACAATACCTGTATCGATAGTCAAGCCGTCTCTGGAAGGCCGGCCTCCTGTGAGATTAGGTTTGATATAAACGCGCTTGCCGCTTACGCTGAATTTCAACGCATCTAACGCTTCGCAGGCCCCGCGATAGGCATCATCGGTTTTAGCAAGATAAACATTTTCACTTTTCATGGTTTTATAAATACATCATCATAATTATCATAATTCTACGTCAAAGAGCATCTCTTTTCCACCGTCATCTTCTTTTCTCATTACCTTGACTTTGACGATTTCGCCTTTCTTTTTATACAACAGATGAATTTTAATATCGTCTACAGTTTTTGTTTCAACATCGTCAACAAAGAGAATGACATCTTCAGCTTTAAGCCCCGCCTTCTCAGATACACTATGTTCAGGAAACCCTGAAATCGTAATCTTCCCTTCTTCCGTCTTCAGGAAAACCATAAGCTTGGGAGAGGTAATCCCTTCAACAGGCTTCGGGAAGACGACATAGTCGGCAATGCCTTTCTCCACTTCTTCATCTATAAGGACAATCGCATAATCATGCCCGTTTCTCCTGAAGGTCCTTTTCGGTATGCCCGAACCGTACCTAAGATGTCCCTGTCCTGCAAGGACAACTATTTTATGTTCCGGGCTGTTTTTCAGAAACTCGTCCACTGAATGCGACATGGTCTCATCCCATAAGATTTGTGATTGATAAAAATATTCAAAATTTTTTTCTTCAGCGTCCTTATGCATGTTGAAAATCTCTTTCAGTCTCTCACGGTATTCGCTGTCTGAAAAGTCCAGCGTTGCGGGGATAGCGCCCTTCTCTTCATCAGGGAGGGAATCAATCCCGCCGTGAGATACCTTATCAATTATTTCTTTTTTAAGGTTCAGCGCTATCACCGGGATTTTCTCAGTCCTTGCAAAATCAAGGATGGGTTTGTAAAGAGGGTAATCAAAGCCCCAGCGGTTAAAATATTCCGACTGTTTAAGGAATTCAGCTTCGCTGGTATCGCCGGCAATAAAGCTGTCAAGCGACTTTTGAAAGGGCCGCTGAAACATTTCCATGCCAATGGCGATCCTGGGGTCCTTTTTAAATATTCCTGTAATGACATCCAGCTGGACCGCGTGATGGGCGAATACGTCATGCACCTCTCCGACATAGATTATCCTCTTGTCTTCAACGCCTTTTATTACATCCGATAATGTCTTTACGGAAGAAACTTCGATAGCAGCGGCCTCATGCTGAAGATCCATAGCAATTCCCCTTTTTGTCTCCTTAATTTCTTTACCTGTATTAATGCCTTTATTAAACAACAGCCTGCTGTATTTACCGTAATGCGATATCTTTCCGAAAGCTGCATCAATTTCATCCTTTGATTTTCCATGAAAAACAGCTATGACCTTTACCGGGTTCCACGGGTTGTCCTTCATTATTAAATAGAACCCGGCCTCTTCTATAGCGAGCGGGCCGCACAGCCTGAGGACCAATGGATTGTCGATGCCTAATATTATAATGGAATTTGTTTCAATGTCCGAAATCGTGATGTCCTTAACAGACTTTGAAACAGCCCCTTTCTCTTCAAATTCATCTATGATACTTCCATAAAGTTCTTTCCCTCCTTCTGGAAGAGCGATAATTATTTTATCGTCTTCCAGAAGCCTGGCTATAACAGGCGGGAATTCATCATTGTTAATAATTCTTGCAATGTCGTAATCCTCATCCAGAACAACCTTGTCAGGTTTGTCCGGCAAAGTCAGATCAAAACTGTTCTCCTTGCCGTCAATATTGACCGTTTCAGATAACACCTTGTCTTTGACATATATTGTTAAAGGCCATTTCAGTTTAAATATATTCTCTCCCTGATCGATATGGAAGTGGAGAATAAAATTCTTTCCTGTCCGGTTCAATTCAACCCCATGTAATTTCAGATCAGGCAGCCCTTCCTTTTCAATCCATTGTGTGAAGAACCAGCCCAGGTCCTGACCATACTGTTTCTCAAAAGATAGCCTGATATCATTCCAGGAGGCCCTCTTAAAGCGATTGCCTTCAATAAAATCTTTTAACGACTCGTAAAATACCTTCTGGCCTGTAATCTTTTTCAGCATGTGGAAGACCATTGCCGCCTTGCCGTATCCCACTGCCCGCGAAGGCCGGTCCACCCTGCCGAAGAAAGATTTCAGGGGAACATCTTTCCCGGGCTTAACATAGCTCCTGTAATCTATCAGTGTCTGTTTCCTGTATTTCCAGCCCTCTCCTTCCTGCTCCCTGTACATATGATCGGCAAGGTATGTGGTCAATCCCTCTGCCCAGTTCCCGCTGTCATAATCTATATAAACAGAATTTCCGAACCACTGATGCAGTATCTCATGTCCCAGGGAAGTTTCAACAATAAAGGGGAGTTTTACTACGGAGCTTCCTAACAACGTATAAGTCGGCATTGAATACCCTGTCGGCAGGAAGTTCTCCACAATTGAAAACCTCTTAAAAGGATACTTGCCGGCAAGGTCTTCATACATCCCCAGGTACTTCTTTGTGTATTCGATATAGGTCGTTGCCAGCTTCATATCTTCCGGGAGAAAGTATGCGTATATTTCAGTATCTTTTAATTTGTCTTTGACGATTACATATTTATCGGATGCAACGAGATTGATCCCGTCCACCTGATAGGGGAAATGAAAGTGATATTCCACTTTCCCTTCTTTAATTTCTTTTATTATGTTTTCAGCTTCCGACATCGCTGTATAACCTGACGGAAACGTGGCCTTGAGGTCAAAATAGCTCAGGCCTCCATCGGCCGGATACCATACATTCGTAAGTGAAACTCCTCTTTCATCTATCACGTTCTCCACCCGGGGATCATCCACCCCGCGTGAAACACCCTGCTCTTTAAAAATTCCGGTATACCTGATTACCATGTCCCCATCGGCCCGGGGCACAAGTTTTACCGTTCCATCAGCCACGTCATAATCAACAGGCTCGCCATTAAGTTTAATCTCATCAATTCTAAGCGCGTCTATCGTCAGCGCAACTTCTTCCCCCGCAGATACATTCATCTTTGACACGCCATTGATTTGAGACCGCTCAACGTCGATATCGACTTCAAGGACCATTTTGTGAACGGCGTAGGCCTTCGGGAGAGAAAATAAAAAGACCATCGCAATAAATACAAGAACGACATTTACTTTTATATTTCGAATCATCAGTTAATGAATTAGTTCCTATTGCGGAAGCCATAAATTACTTCCGTAACCGGATTGTCATTTCGACCAGAGGGAGAAATCTTTCGACACTGCAACGACTTAAGATTTCTCGCTTCGCTCGAAATGACATGTTAATATCAAACTGTCACCTTCCGCAACAGATACTAATTATACCTAACAGTTGCATTAAATAACGATAGCAAGGGGACCACTCTTCACTATCGAGCTACTGCGCTTTTTCAAGTGAAATAACTCAAGATTTCAGATTTATCAGTTTTTGTCAAATCAGCACAAATGTTTTTGTCCAGTCTGGCTTTTATTCCCGGCTTCAAATTTTTTATAACCTGCCTGTTTATTGTCTTGGCCGCAGCAAGGTGCCATGTCCCGCATTTTTCACCGGCAATTAAAACCTCTATATTCTTTGCTATCATTTTTATGAGTCTCTTTTCTGTTTCCAGTTCGATATTATGACGTTCGCCGGAAGACATTCCTGCCTCTTCTTTACCGCCTCCTCTCCCGAATCTTCCTGCGCTGTCACTTAATTTATCCGCCAATTTACCGCGTCCTTCTATAACATCATAACTATCGACCAATACAACTCTGGGACTTTCCATTGGTCCCTGTGTAATCCTGTAGGCTTTAAAATGACCGAGGTCTGCTGCGACTATTATTATCTTGTCCATAAGGTTCCTTTCTTATTCATAATAATTTTAGCGATTGACTGTTCTTAATAATAATATTACCCTCTAATTTTCAAACTGGCAAATTTTTATTATTTAATGATGGACTTTCTTGACTTTGTCACAACCTTTGATATACTTGAACGTAAGTGTCAATACCGGACTGTCTAATTCAGAATTGGATGAAGAAAATGCTGAGAAATGCTTCAGGTTATTTGCTGATCATGATTATTTTCTCTCTGAATTCAGGATGTTCAGCACGTGCTCCATCAGATGAAGAAGCCGCCAGGCTTGTTAAAGACTATTATCTTTTTTTTTACAGCGGGAAGCAGGTTGAAGTTAAAATAATACAGCGGGGAGAATTTATAAAGGAAAATCAATGCTACCCGATAGAATTTATAATAATTCCCTCCGGACAGCAGAGTTTTATTAAAACATTCTATTTCTTTATGAACAAAGATAACAAGGTTGAAATGCGGGAGTTTAAATCCGGTTAAAGGAATTATATTGCGGGAGCATCTATAAATAATGAATTAAGCTGCCATAGAAATAGTCATATCTTCAAAGTCTCTCTGAATATTCATGATGAATCTCTCACGCCTTCTTTTGTAGCAAACGGTTTTGCCCTTCATATACATTCTGAAGTTACAGAAAAAATAAACTTCAAAACAGCTGGTTGCAACTGCTATCACTGTCATCATTTCATTTACCCTGGCGAGCTCAGGGTATTTATTGGGATTCATCTTGACAATAAGCACTACCATAAAAAATATGACAGCAACTATTATTTTAGAGATTCTGAAGAATTTTCTTTCAATCACAGACATTTCAAACGATTCACAATAATCAAACAGTCTGCCTGCATTGACTTTAAAGGTGTCCCAGTCGCATTTCTTTGCATAAAAGAAGAGTGCGTTTTTATATCTGTTTATCTCATCATTAAAATTATTGTAAAGTTCGTTTTCCATGACTACAACTCATTATCTTTGACAATAATATTATAAATTTCTTATCCCTAATATCGGTATTATTGCAAAATACTTTAATTTTTTTTATGATGAAAATCATATCAGGCAATCATGAAAACAGTTTGAATAGTTTGTGCCCTTCAAACGTTTTTTTCTTCCGGGCTTATGTAATACGATGCTGTGAAACTGCGGCTCTATCGCGCTTTTAACAGTTCAGGATTTGTGTGAGGAATGAAAATTGCTCCGCTGAATTCCTTCATAAACTCAGGATCATCATGCATGTGTCTATAGGTAATGCGGTCAGTAATCTCGTCTTCCCGCGCCAGTAAAGCGCTGTCCTTCAGTATCATCAGCGCTCCTTTCAGTGATGCATTTCCGATAGGGATGATTACCTCAGCCGTCCAATCCGGAAGCATACCTATGCCGGCTGCCTTCCGGACATCTATACCATTTCCAAGCGCCCCGGCAACACGCACATTCCGGATATCACTGAACCGCAGTCCCACAGAGCGAATCAATACAAGCAATAACGTAAACATTGCCGCCTTAGATCTCAGGAAATTATCTATCTCTGTTTGTTTTATGACAAGCCTGTCCCCGGAAGTACAGGAAATTGCAAATGACAGTTCGCCATTAAGAATATCCACGCCCTTATGTCCAGGATTCAGCCTGCCGTCATTGCCGATTATGCCTGTTCTGTACATTTCATAAACGAGGCTCACAATTCCGGAACCGCAGATGCCTTCCGGCGGGGCATTATCAAAGGTCTTGCACTCCATATCATCATCGCGGATTTCAATATCATAGATGATGCCTCTCTCTGCCCTTTTTCCTATCCCTGCAATTCCCTCTTCAAGTGCAGGGCCGGCCGCGCCTGCGCCTACCAGCAGCCATTCTCTGTTGCCGATTACAATCTCTGCATTCGTCCCGACGTCGATGAGAACACTGGGATTTTCAGAGTCAAACATTCCGGATGCAAGGATACCGGCCACAATATCTCCGCCTACGTAGCTTCCCGCATTTGGAAAAACATATACGATTGCCTCGGAGTGAATATTAAGATGCAGGTCCGATGCTTTAAAAAATCCCGGTTTCCGTACCACAGGGACAAATGGCGCCACCGGAATCCTGCTTACATCAAGCCCGAGAAAGAAATGACTCATCACTGTATTGCCGGCAACTGTCAGCGCATGGATATTGTGTCGCTCAATTCCCGCTTTATTACACAACCTTCCTATTAAATCATTGACTCCGTTCAGCAGGCATTTACTCACCTCCTCAGCTTTGTCCAGCATCGCGTGATGCATGCGGGTGAGAATGTCGCTTCCAAAAGTCGTCTGGGGATTTTCAAGTTTTAATTCGGAAATAACGCGCTGTGAAACATTATCGAACAAAGCGCCAACGAGGTTAGTTGTCCCCAGGTCAAGCGCTATAGAGCAGGAAGTACCTGCTGAGATTTCAATCAGCTTGTAACCAGGTCCGTTCCTTCCGACAATGCACGAAAGTTCATGTCCTTTTTGCAATGGGATTTTTCGCAGAATCTGGAGAGGTATATCAAGCGGCTTTAAACCAAGCGCGTCTCTGATGCGCTGTTCATCAGCACGCTTATCGTCTTCTGACAAATGCGGTATCATTATTTTTCTTAATGTAATCAGTGAACTCATAGAAATAGGTCCTCTACTGCAAAAATATAAAGAATAATTTTACCATAGAACCAGGAAACAAACATTCCTGCTTTCAATCCAAATAGTGCTAATGTTGCTCTCCGGGTTTGCGGTACTTTATAATATGGGCGTTACCCGGACCAAAAAATTAATATTCATCTTTTCTAAACAGCTATGATCAGCACCGTAAAACAATTTTTTGAAAAGTATGTTAAATCCGCATCCGGTAGTACGGATAATGTGTCCGACCATTCTCTTATGATTGCCACGGCCGCACTCCTTATTGAGATGATGCGGGCTGATGCGCAAATCAGCGAAGATGAACACAGAATGATAACGAATACGATCCAGTCAAAGTTTGAACTGACGGTTGAAGAGACAGGCGCGTTATTACAGCTCGCCGAAGAAAAAATCTGGAAATCTACAGGCTATTTTGAATTTACCTCACTGATGAATAAGGGTTTCAGCTACAGTAATAAGCTGAAAGTAATCGAACATTTATGGGAGATCGCCTTTGCGGATGCAGTGCTTGATAAACATGAAGAATATATGGTCCGTAAGATCGCCGACCTCATATATGTCTCACACAATGATTTTATTGAAGCCAAACTAAGGGTAAAAAAGAAACTTCTGTAGATCTACGGTTTAGCTAAATAATCTTCCGCTTCTGAAACGAGTTCATTAATCAGCTTTCTTACAGGAACAATTTCCCTGCATCTGTATGCGTTGGATCCGGCAAACACAAAGCCTTCATCAAGATTCCCTTCTGCTGAATTTGCCAGGGCCTTGGCAATGCAGTAAGGGGCTGTTTTAGGATTACAGGTTTTCAGACAGCGGAAGTTGCAGGCAATAGGCGTAGTTTTACCATTTTTAATGTCTTCGACAAATTTATTTTTAATCACGCGCCCGGGCATGCCGACAGGACTTTTTATAATTACAATATCATCTTTGCCGGCATTCAGGTACGCCTTTTTAAAATTTTCATGGACATCACATTCATCTGTACAAACAAAACGGGTGCCCATTTGTACACCTGAAGCGCCTAATTTAAGAAAATGAGCGATATCCTTACCGTCAAAAATTCCTCCGGCGGCAATTACCGGAATCTCAGGATCAAACTTTTTTGCAAATTGTAATATTTCAATGATTAAATCATCAAGCGCAGGGGCTTTTCCTTCAACAACATCCTGAAAATCATACCCTATATGACCACCTGCCTTACTCCCTTCAACTATTACAGCGTCCGGCAGTCTGTTAAAATTCCTTTTCCATTTGTCGCAGATGATTTTCAAAGCCCTTACTGATGAGACTATCGGTATCAGCTTGATACTTTTCTTCTCTACAAATTTTGGAAGCTCTAAAGGCAGCCCTGCTCCGGATATGATCAGATCAATATTTTCATCCACAGCAGTTCTTACCAAAGGCTCATAGTTTGAAAGGGCCACCATTAAATTCACCCCTATTACACCCTTACTCATGCTTTTGGCTTTCCTGATCTCAACCCTTAAAGCATCATTATTAACGGCCTCAAATTCTGAACGGGGCAGGTTCTCAAACTTTCCCAGGCCAACGCCTGCAATCACTCCGACACATCCTTCATTGGCAACTGCCGCGGCAAGGCCGGACCGCGATACCCTTACACCCATACCACCCTGTATTATAGGAGGACTAATTGTTAAGTCATCTATTTGTAATGCGGGTAATTTCTTTTTCATTTAAATTTCCTTCAAATCATTATTCCTGCGGGTCTGTTAATCAAAATAAAAAAATTGCAAAGCCGCCATACACAAATTTATTTATTCAGGCACTTCACAGGGAATATGCTTTAGACATCCTTAGAATAATTCACAGACTTCATATTTTCTTATCAAAGAAAAGAATTCAGATCTCAAGGCTTAATTTTAACATTATTATTATATTTTTTTAAATTAACAAACAGGAATAAATATATTGTTATAAAATATTCCAGTGTCTTTATGACGGGAAGCACAATATCAACCTCATCTGTGCAGCTATATCTGAAAATTGCTTTTCTCAGTAATTGTTAAATATTAAGGGTGACTGCCAAGTATGTCAAGCAGTTATTCTTTTATGTGCTGCAATTAGGGTTTTGTTCACATGAGTTATTTTTCAGAGAAACCTCCGCCCGCCACTTTATGTATCTGCTGTACTTAAGGTATAGTATAAGTCGTGAAATTTGAAGAACTGAATATCCCCGATAAAATCATGGAGGGAATCAGGGCCGCAGGGTTTACCGAATGCACTCCGGTGCAGGCCCGGACTTTACCGGAAGCCCTGAGCGGCAAAGACATTGCGGCCCAGGCCCAGACAGGTACCGGCAAGACCGCGGCCTTCCTGATCGCCGTATTTTCGCGCATGCTCGCAGTGCCCCTGCCGGGACGCGGCCTGTCACCACGGGCGCTTGTTATCGCCCCGACGCGTGAGCTTGTAAGCCAGATCGCTGCTGAGGCAAAACTGCTGGGCGGTCCGGCAGGCTTCAGGATCCTTCCTGTATTTGGCGGCATTGATTATTTAAAACAGCGGGAAGACATTGCAAAAGGCGTTGATATGCTCATCGGCACTCCGGGCCGTCTCATCGACTATCTCAAGCAGAAAGTATACAGCCTGAGGAAAACACAGTTCCTCGTGATTGACGAGGCCGACCGCATGTTTGACATGGGCTTTATCAGCGACCTCAGGTTCATGCTCAGGAGGATGTCCCCTTATGACAAGCGTCAGTCCATGCTCTTCTCCGCCACCCTTTCGCACCGCGTGCATGAGCTGTGTTATGAACACATGAATTTACCTGTGCAGATTTCATTGACGCCCGAAAATATCACAGTGGAACAGATCAAGCAGGAGCTCTATCATGTCGGCAAATCCGAGAAGCTGGGGCTTCTCCTTGGGATCATCAGACGTGAACCAGAAGGCCGTTATCTGATTTTTTGCAACACCAAGGCCGCGGTCGAACGGATTGAGCTGTTCCTGAACGCCAATGGCCTGGCAGCATCCCCTATCACCGGAGACCTTGACCAGAGGAAACGGATGAAGGTGCTCTCACAGTTTAAGGAAGGCACGCTGCCGATCCTCGTGGCTACGGACGTGGCGAGCAGGGGACTGCATATCGACGGGGTGACTCATGTGATCAACTACGACCTGCCCCAGGACCGGGAGGACTATGTGCACCGGATCGGCAGGACAGCCAGGGCCGGCGCCGCCGGCATGGCGATAAGCCTGGCATGCGAGGAGTATGTCCATTCCCTCCCTGACATTGAGGAATACATCCGGCAGAAGATCCCGGTCATGCTGCTTACAGATGAAATGATTGTCACTGATTACCGCAGGGTGCGGGCAAGGAATAAAGGCGCTGCCCCTGAAAAGCGATACCAGGGGGGAAAACCAGCAAGTCACGTAAAGGGACGGGGGCCGCAGAGACAGGAGTCACGTCCACCTCGCCGGAAAGTCAGTCCCTCACGAACGGAAAATACCTCCGGCAGATCTGAAAATGCCGGTGCTCATCGCCCAACGAGAAAGTACCCTTCAAAAAACAGGCCGGGAGGCAAGTAGGGGCGAGGTCTTCTCGCCCTAACGCCCTGATTAAATTTGCTTGCCCTAATTCAGATTGAATAATGGAATAATTAATGACAAAAGGGCGGGGGGACCCAGAAAAAGGGCGGGACAACCCCGCTCCTACAATAGAGATCACTATAAATGAACGAATTACATATTAAGATAATCGCAAAAGAACTTGGCGTCAAACCATCGCAGGTACAGGCAGCGGCTTTACTGCTTGATGAAGGGGCAACTGTCCCGTTTATTGCCCGGTACCGTAAAGAGGCCACGGGCACCCTTGATGAAGTCGCGGTTGCTGCTGTAAGAGACAGGCTTGAACAGCTCAGGGAGCTGGATAAGC
>JACQXG010000074.1 GCA_016208905.1 Nitrospirota bacterium | reverse complement strand
TATAATGTCATCGCCCCTGTGTTTGAGGAGGCAACCGGGACGAAGCTGTCCAAGGGGATAAAGATACTCTTTCACGCAACTGTAAATTTCCACGAAAGATACGGCCTGAAACTTACTATCAACAACATTGACCCTTCATACACGATAGGGGAGATGGCTGTCAGAAGAAAGGAAATCCTGGAAAGGCTGACTAAAGAAGGGCTGATATATAAAAACAGGGAGCTGGAATTCCCCCTTGTCCCTCAAAGGATCGGGATCATCTCATCGGCCACAGCAGCTGGTTATGAAGATTTGATTACACATTTAATAAACAATGCTTACGGATACAACTTTTCCACAAGGCTGTATGAAGCAGTCATGCAGGGAGACAGGGCGGAAGATTCTATTGTCAGCGCGTTAAATAAATGTACTCAGGAGGCTTCTTCCCTGGATGTTGTTGTCATCGTCAGGGGAGGGGGAGGGCAGACTGATTTGCACTGTTTTGACAGCTACGAGATAGGCAAGGCCATAGCCCTTTTGCCGCTTCCTGTGATCTCAGGCATAGGCCACCAGCGGGATGTCACCGTGGTTGATGAAGTGGCAAGCATGAAGGCAAAGACACCCACCGCGGTTGCCGACATGATTATCACGAGGGCAAAGGATTTTGAAGACAGGATCGACTCGCTGGCCCATAATTTAATCCACAGGACCCGAAAATTGGCCCTGGACATTAATGAGACCCTTTCTTCCTTTTCAAAGGACCTTGAGGCGGCTGTAAGAAATGAACTGACTGAAAATTTTCACAGGTTGGCCGCCTTTGTCAAAGGATTAAAATATTCCTTAAAGTTTATACAGATTGCAAAACAGAGACTGACGGCCGGAGAGGGCAGCATTAATCACCTGAATCCGCAGAATGTCCTTAGAAGGGGATACAGCATTACTTACAATAACGGCAAGGCCGTTAAATCAGTGTCTGATGTAGCTTCAGGGGAAAGCATAAGGACTGTCCTTCATGAGGGTGAATTGATAAGTAAAGTTGAGAGTAAAATGAAAGGCCGGAAAAAATAGAGCATTATTTATGTGTTTGGATTGGGATAATAGCATAGATGACGGCAAAATCAGGTACTCAGAATCAGGAGGGAAATCATGGAAAATGTTCCAAATTACAAAGACGCCATTGAAGAAATAGAATCTATTGTCGGGGAGATTGAAAATGAAACGGTTGACGTGGATGTGTTGACCGAAAAGGTGAAAAGGGCAGCTTTTTTAATTAAATCCTGCAAGAATAAATTGAGGAAGACAGATGATGAAATCAAGAAGGCCCTGAAGGAATTGGAGAAAGAGGGTGATAATGCGGACATTGAAGAATAACTTGTTTAACCTTGAAAAAAGCATTTTGAATAATGCAGATGTAAGCTCCCCCATCGCAAAAGAGTGGATCGGGAGCAATAGCAGAAGCTGATAAAGTGATATTATACAGCTATCGCTTTGACCATCTTCCAGTCGGCAGATTTATGAGACGTCTGCCATAAATCGTAGTTCTGCTGCAAATTGAGCCACAGTTCGGGAGTTGTTTTGAAAGCCTTTGACAGCCGTAACGCCATGTCAGGTGTTATGGATCCACGCTCATTAATAATTTTTGATAATGTTTTCCTCGACACTCCAAGAATTTCAGCAAGCTCTGAAACCGTTAGAGACAGAGTTTCCATATAATGCCTTTTTAAAATGCCTCCCGGGTGTACAGGCGGTCTTTTTCTTGTTCTCATTTCTTCACCTCTTTAATGATAATCTATGTAATTAACGTCATAAGCTTTGTGGACAATCTTTTTAATCATTCAATTAAAGTGTAACCATCATGGTTACATATGTCAAGGGGGAACTACTGTTATATTTTTCTTGACATTTAAGGGGTCTATGTTAATAATACGCCTACGGGGATAGATTACGGGCCCTATAAAACACACATCTCCAGTATAGAAATAGTAAATAAGTGACTGATATTCCTGTCGGATATACCTTTTGGCTTGTACTATTACTGACACTGACACTAATCACTGACACTTTGACTCTTTTGTAACAGGGTTCGCCATAAATAAAATAAATTGCAGGGCAAATATTATATGCAGTAAAAGAAAATTGAAAAACAGGGGAGGGAGTATGGAAGAGAGGGCAATTAGTACAAGCACATCACTGAGGAGCAGAGGATTTATGAAGAGTCTTTTATTCCTAATGGCATTGGTTTGTCTGACATTAAGCATGAATGTACAAAATTCTTCTGCCGCAGGCGGCGTGTGGACAAGCATTGGACCGGAAGGCGGCCCTATTTCTGACCTTGCGATAGATCCTGTTAACACGAGTATAATTTACGCTGGAACATCATACGGCGGTGTATTCAAAAACTCTCAACTTGTAAGCCCGGTTCCCGACATCAAAGCCAACGGCTCAGACGGGCCTTTAACAATTACTTCTTCACAGAGCCTTAAATTAACAATCGCGCTTGATGATGGAAGCATGGCAGGCACCAATGCTGACTGGTGGGTCTTATGTGATTCTCCATTCGGCTGGTATCATTACGATCTGTCATCATGGGTGACTGGTATAGCTGTCACATATCAGGGGCCTTTATTTGACCTTGGTACATATCAGGTAATGGACTACGTGCTGCCTCAGGGTAATTACACATGCTACTTCGGAGTTGACACGATTATGAATGGAGCGATAGATATGGGACAGATATATTATGGCTGGAGAAACACATGCTGCTGTTGAATTGTATGGAGGGAACCATGATGGATATATCTATACAATTGATACTGCTAATGGATATACAACCAATATAGGCAACTTGGGCTGCTGAATATTTGAAATGACATGGGTCGGTCCTGACCTGTACGCATCAGTCATTATAGATGGTCTCGTTAAAGTTAATCTCGACAATATGACTTATCAAATAATAGGTTTATTCCCAACTTATTATGCACTTGCATATGATGGCAGTACATTATTTGCAAGTAACTATGGCGGCTTTTATAAAATTGATCTCAATACCAATACCGCGACATATATCTCTAATACAATCGCGGATGCAATGGCATATTATGACGGTGTTTTATATGGAGCGGCCGGCACGGATTTATTCACAATAGACCCGGTATCAGGGGTAAAGACCTTAATCGGTTCCGGCAGTTATGACATAGACGCACTGGCTGTAAGTAACGGCGTTATGTACGGGGCCAATCAAATCAGGCGTTATGTCGACGGCACTGGTGATTTCTTTACAATTGATATGTCATCAGGCGCCCAAATTCTCATCAGCCAGAGTATACCGCATACTGATGCTTTAGTCACCCTAAACCCGCCGGTCGCTATTAATTATTATTGTAATAAAGATAATGACGGATATGCGGCTTCATCAGCAGACGGGACATGTACAGGGTATGGCTGTCAGCCAGCGGGATGTCAGACAGCGCCGGGCGGTGATTGCAATGACAATAATGCCTCAATCCATCCGGGAGCTGCGGAACTCTGTGACGGACTGGACAACAACTGCAACGGCGATATTGATGAAGGCATTGGGGCATACAATGTAGAGACGATAGCCCTGAATCCAGGGGAAATCTTCGGAACGGCCCCAAACATAATGGCCTTAAACAGGGTGACCAAACGGCTGTATGTGATAAATGAAAACGGGGTGCTTTCAGTTATTGACGGCAGCACTGATACCCTGATCAAGAATATTATTCTTGGTAATGGCAATTACAGCAGCATAGACGTTAATACAGCCTTAAACAACGTATACATAACAGACAAGGCCAATAACAAGCTGGTAGTGGTTGACGGCTATAGTAATACAGTCAGGGCCAGAATAGGAGTAGGCAGTTCACCGCAAAAAGTTGCTCTTAATGAAAAAACACAGAGGGTGTATGTATCTAATTACGGCACTTTTCAGAATCCCGGGGACAATACTGTGACCGTAATAAAGGCATTGACCAATACCGTAGAGGCCACTATTACCGTCGGGAAGAACCCCATAGGGATAGGGATCTATAAGAAGATGAACAAGGTATTCATTGCTAATGAAGGGAGCGGAACAGCTTCAGTGATAGAGGGGAACCCATCTGCCCCTCAATTTAATCAGGT
>JACQXG010000073.1:11123-17250 GCA_016208905.1 Nitrospirota bacterium | reverse complement strand
AGCTGAAGACATAAAGACCGGGACCTTGAATAAATATAAAATGCTTTTTGTCCCGGGCGGGTGGGCCTCCAATAAAATCAAGGCTCTTGGAGAAAGCGGCTTAACGTCCATCCGGCGCTTTGTCGAGAATGGCGGAAACTATCTCGGCTTTTGCGGAGGGGCCGGTCTGGCGACTGAGGCAAAAGGCGGGCTAGGTTTATTGAATGTCAAACGCAGGCCGACGAAGGAACGGGTGCCGAGTTTCAGCGGAAGGATTGAGTTAAATATTAATGAACATCTGATATGGGAGAGGATACAGGGGCAAGGGGCAAGGGGCAAGGGGCAAGAAAACTCTGAGCTCATAACTCGTAACTCCAAACTCATCTTCCATGCCTGGTGGCCTTCTCAATTTATTGTCGAAGATGACAACATCACGATTCTTGCAACATATGGCGATGCGCTTCCTGATTCTTTCAGTTCCGATTTAAATGTCGGGGATGTCGGGTCTGACAGCCGGTGGGAAGAGCTCGAAAGAGTTTATCAAATAAACCTCAATCCCAATAGACTTAAAAATGAGCCGGCTGTTATTGAAGGCAAATACGGCAAAGGGAAAGTCATTCTGTCCCTTGTGCATTTTGATACCCCGGAGGATTTGAACGGGCAGAGGGTGTTAGTGAATTTGTGGAGGTATCTTGGAGGGCAGAACGCAGGACACAGAGCCCAGAACACAGACACAAGGCAGAAGATAGATGAGAACAATCTGTGCTCTGTGCTCTGTGCTCTGTGCTCTGATTTAATCTCTCTAGGTGAACGCAACTTCCTCTGGTTCTGGAGGAACTCAATGCTGCTGCAATGGAGACGCGGAGTCAGGGGGCTTGAGTACAACACGCTGTTCATCATGATGAAAGAAATATCTGTGCAGAACATAGAACACAGAACACAGAGCACAGACAAAGAACTTGGTAAGGCAGGAGACCTGCTTATTCCTTTTATTGAGAAGGCGAAAAGGCTTCTGATTCTTGAACGCCATGCCATGCAGAAGGGACATATTACTTATGAAAAGTGTGATGACCCGGAAATACAAAAGATAAGGACAGAACTCTTCTCCGACTCAAAGAGCCACGGGGGAAAGTTTAAAGAATTATTAGATGAAGTTGACAGGCTTTTATTTGTGTTAATAGAAACGCGGATCGGGGATTAAGTTCTATGGCTAGTTTTGTATAACTCCCGTGCCTTCTTAAAGACCTCAAAATATTCTTCGGTCCTGAAGTCCGGAAACGTGTAGGGCAATATTTGATAGTTTTTCCCCGAATAATAAAGGGTGACCTCTCCGTATATTCCATTACCCAGATAAATCCTGTGGGAAAAATCTTTTGTTGAAACGAGGACGATTTTAGCTGCATCTAAATAGCCGGGGTCAAGATTTATTTTCCTTCCGCCATTTTCATTGAGATACTGCTTTTCAAGCTCGATGGTTTTCAATTTAATGTCAGAGATATCAACAGGATTTATCAATTTCTCGAAAAAGATAAACTTCCGCGTTAAACGCTCACCCATTTCTTTTTCATAATATGTCGTATGTTCCCACGGCCAGACAGGACTTGCCAGATCAATCGGTCCGAATATGTTTTGAAGGCTGTCGGTTAGTTGTTCAATCAGGGATATATCCTGAGACAACATGCCGATGAAGAGTTTGACAGGGTGTGGTTCAATTATTTTTCCCATAGTCTAAATATTTTTGAGGTGTGATAATATCGAGATTATTATGGTATAGTTTTAACCAGCTCAGCCACAATCTTCGCCTTTACCTCACCAAACCGGCCATTACCTTTTGATTCACAGGCTGCGCCTCGGACACAGATAACATCCACACCTGTAGCCCAGAGGCCAGATAGCTCATCTTTTCTGATTGACCCGGCAATCCAGGCTTCCTTTTTATATTTATGACACTCCGTGACAAAGGACTTTATGTCTTTCACTGTACAGTAATCCAACAGTCCTTTACCGATGGATTTATTAAACGTATCAATGAGAAGGCCGTCGGCGTGTATTTCTCTTATTAGTCTTACACCCTCTTTAAAAGGCTTAAAAAATCTCTGCATGTCTTCATCTACAAATACTGCAGGATATACTTTTTTGCTGCGATAGAATTTCTTAATGGTTCTTACAAGCTGTTTCCCCAAATATTCTGCAGGTTCATAACAGAGTTCGGCCATTCCGCATTTAATGAGGTCTGCGCCTGCTGTGGCTACGCCGAGTGCTGCCTGACAGGATGATGCCCGGACACCAGGGACTTCTCCGATATTTGTTGAGATCGGGATTTTTTTGTAACCACTTCTATTCAGCCTGTTTCGTACTGTCATTATGTTTAATGGATAAGGTGTGCCAAGGGCTGAAGCCGGATATTCTGCGTCGGCTATATGGGCTCCGCCTTTTATAGCCTCTATGGCTTCTTTAGGACCTCTGACACTTACAAGTAATCTTTGCATATTATTCCCCCTTTAATTTATTATCCTGCCACTTCGCAAATGCCTTTTGAAAGTGTTGATACTTTGGTTTCAATGTTGGTCGACGCTTATTCTCAAAGAAATTGAATAGCTCTTTGTCAGTCTTGAATACGTGATTTGCCGGCACATAATTGTCCCTTGTAAATGGGCTTCCTCCTCCAACCGGCATAACAAGATATCTGTCTTTTCTGTAAGCCCTTGCATGGCCGAGCTCATCCATCATTCCTGTACTCAATGGTGGCATGTCATTATATGGATGGAGAGCGACAACCGCATCGACTTTTTTAACGTCCCATCTCAAATCACGACAAACCGTATATGCGAATACGACTGATTCATGTTCTTTTTCAATATCAGTCCCCAGTTCAATCGAGGCCGGATCAATTACAACACCATATCCCCTTAACTTCCAGATCATGGAGTTAATCTTTTTTCTGATTTCTTCTGTTGCTACGGTCATGGAATACGATGTATAAAAGGCGGGAACATCCATTTGAGTGACAAGCTTTGCAAGACCTTCTACGTCTCGAACATACTTGCTTCTGTCTGTAAAGCTCGGAGTTTCTATTCCGAATACAACATGCCTGACTTTCTTGCCTGTAATATGACTTGCCCATTCAGCCCAGTCTTCACTTACAGATACTTCGGATGCAAGCCATTCAAGAATTCTAGGTATGGTTAATTCTTTCTGCTGCGCAATTAATTTTAAAACATGTTTCCCATAATCGGTTTTAAGATGCTCTTTTATCTTCCATTCAGCATTGATCAGAGTGATAATACAATCAGGCTTAATGACTTCTGAATGGAGGCAGGGGTATGAATAATTACACTGATATTCTTACCAAGCTTGTCGATTTTTCTTGCAAGAGAGAGATATGCCTTTTCACGCTGACACTGAAACTGGTACTCATAACCATTTAACAGTTCTGCAATATGCAGTATAGCCTCATACGCATTCCGGGGTTCAATGCCGGATTGTTCCAGGATTTCATCAAAGAGGTTAAAAAAAACAACCTTCTCCCCGACAGATCTGGAGAAGCTTATTGTTTCTTCAATAAATCGGGTGGATTGCAGCCCTACAATCGGCCCGGTTATGATGCTGACTTTCTTAGGCATAGCCACTCCCCTGAAACGTTATGATTTTTTATTTGCTTAAACCATTGGAAAATATTATATTATTTGCACTAAGATAGCAATAATATTTAAACCCCTAAATGATGACTTATGGTTAAAAGCAAAAAAATATTTTATATATCGAGGATAAAGCTTACCGATATTCGCTGTTTTAAAACTCTTGATATAAATGTTTCTAATCCAAATTCAAGGCCCTCCGACGGAATCCTTATCATTGGCAAAAATGGAACGTGTAAAAGTACACTCCTTAGAGCAATCGTAATTGGATTAAATGATAAAGCTGATGGAAACGCTTTACTTGCTGAAGATATTGGACAACTCATCTCAGTAAATGCTAATGATGCTAAGATTGAAATTGAATTAAGGTCTACAATAGATGATGAAAAACCTATTATTACAACAGAAATTGTGGCAGAGAGTGGAAAGGAAGTAATAATAAAACAGGAAGCTAAAGGAATAACTCTTCCTGATGATAGGATTTTTTTATGCGGATATGGAGTAGGGAGATCAAGCACAAGTGGCTCTGAGAGTGGAAGAAGTTATAGAATCATTGACTCAGCCTATACCCTTTTTGAGTACCAACACGTGCTTATTGATACTGAATTAACTCTGCGGAGGCTTCAGGATTATCTTGGCAACAAGTTGTATGCATACACAATCAGGGGGATAAAGAAAGCACTCGGTCTTTCTCCTAGAGATAAAATTGATATTCAAAAGGGTGGAGGAGTTATAATTAGCGGACCATCAGTTGGAGGAAAAAGTATTCCACTGAAAGGATGGGCGGATGGATACCGTATAACATTGACTTGGCTCCTTGATCTCTATGCATGGGCTATGCGTTCTAATAATGTTACTAAATCGGGAGGGATTCGAGGCATTCTTCTTGTTGATGAATTAGAACAACATTTGCACCCATCAATGCAGGCTCCTCTTCTTCCTCATTTAACTAATCTTTTCCCAGATTTGCAAATTATTGCAACATCACATAGCCCTTTAGTCGCATTATGTTCATCACAAAGAGATTTAATTGTTTTGCATAAAAAAGGGAAATATGTTGAAGCTGAAGAGAATATTCCTGATTTCACTGGATATTCTGCTGAAGATATGTTAGTAGACGATAGACTATTTGACACATCGGCCTATTCCCCTAAAATTAGCAAGAAACTACAAGTCTATCAGAAATTAGTTAAGATACCACAAAATCAAAGATCAGATACCCAGAAAAAAATGTTGAAAGCCATAGCTCAGGAATTGATTTCACAGCAACTTCCTGAAGTTAGAGAAAGCTCTATCTCCAAGAGTTTAAGGGAATTAGAAAAAATCTGTAAAAAATACGATCTTTAATATCTCATATAATGATTCATATCAACCGTGTCCGTGAAGATGAAAACAATGTTGTCATAGAACCATCTCAAAAATGGTTTGAATCAGCTAGGGCAGCAACTGAGACAGCAATAGTGGAAAATGAAGATCATGATCCCGATGACGATATATATGGGCACGATGAAGTGCGAGCTGCTCTTGAAAAATTGTTTTATGATAAGTGTGCCTATTGTGAATCAAAAATTGCAGCTACACACGATTGGAATGTTGAGCATTTTCGTCCAAAAGGACGAGTAGCCAAACGCTCAGATCACCCAGGCTATTATTGGTTAAACTATGAATGGCACAATTTATATCCCGTTTGTACTCATTGTAATCAACGTAGAAAAGATAAACCAAGGTGGGGTGACATGCGATATGCTGACACTCAGGGAAAGCTTGATCAATTTCCTCTTGCTGATGAGGAAACAAGAGCGATGTCGCATGAAGATAATATTAGCAATGAATCAATTCTATTAATTGATCCTTGCAGTGACAATCCAGAAGATTTTTTAGCGTATGATGTTCAAGGGCAAATATATGCTAAAGATGGTAACACACGTGGAAGCGTGACAATTGACATTTGTCATCTGAAACGAAAACGCCTTGAGGATGCAAGGAGGGAGATAATAATATTTGTTGTAAAATTACTTAAATTAATTAATAAATATAAATCAGAGGGAAACACTTCCGCTGTTCGTGATATCAAAAAGTTATTAAATGATCAACTGAATGATAATTGTTCATATGCAGGTGCTGCTCGATATGTTATAGAAGACCCTGTTGCTTTTGGAATTTAATTATTATGAGTACTATTTCATTAAGAAACTATCTCAATAAAAGTAATCAACAAACTCCTTGCGTGATTTACGATGAACAATTATTGATGTCATTTTTTAGAACCGTAAGGACATTGTGTAATTACAATTTCAAGATACTATTTACTTTAAAATCCCTCGCTGTGAATAATATTTTAAATTTAATACATTCAAACATTCATGGTTTTTCTGCAAGCTCCTATTATGAAAGCAAATTAGCAAGAGATAGTTTTGAAGATGGCAAAATAATCCATTACACATCACCCGGCTTTCGACCTGACGAAGTCGATAACATCGCGGAATTATGTGACTACATATCATTTAATT
>JACQXG010000073.1:0-11080 GCA_016208905.1 Nitrospirota bacterium | reverse complement strand
TGTGGACTGAGAGTTAATACACAACTACCTTTTGTTAAAGACAACAGATATAATCCGTGCAGAAAACATTCAAAACTCGGCGTACCTCTCGATAAATTGGCCTCAATCTCAAATAATGGTAATACAACCTTGAGAGGGTTGAAAGGCATTCTTTTCCATACAAACTGCGAATCGACAAGTTTCAATCATCTTCTGAAAACCGTGAAACATTTAGATGCCCATATCCCAAGGCTTCTCAAACAAATTGAGTGGGTCAACATGGGCGGTGGTTATATGTTTGATGAATCGAGAAGTTTAGATAAATTTACTGAAGCAGTAACGTTTCTCAAAGATAAATATAACGTAGAAGTATTTATAGAGCCGGGAAAGGGGATTGTTGGGAAAGCAGGACATTTAGTCTCATCTGTTGTTGATATATTCGATAGTGACGGAAAGAATATCGCAGTGCTTGATACGACAGTCAACCATATGCCCGAAGTATTTGAATATCAATTTAAGCCGGACATTATGCAGGAGTCGGAAAATGGTAAATATAAATACATCCTTGCCGGATCAACATGCTTAGCCGGTGATTTGTTTGGAGAATACAGCTTTGATGAACCTCTTGAATTAGGCTCCAGAATAGTATTTGAGAATATGGGAGCTTATACATTAGTTAAGGCGAATATGTTTAACGGGATAAATCTTCCGTCTATCTATGTATATACAAAAGATGGTAAACTTGAACTTGTAAAAAAATTCGGTTATGAAGACTTCCTGTCAAGATGTGGAGTGAAAAATAATGTTCCTGCATGAGAAAGAGATAACTGTCCCTTTAGTTAATAATCATACTGAGTTATTGGACCACTTTTCTACAGTCGTTTTAAAAAACTTGCCCGCAAATGAAATGCCTGTCCGGTTTGTAGTTACACGGACTGATGATAAAGGGTATCACTGTGAATTAGGTGTTCTGTCAGATACTGATAATTTTCAAATTCCACCAAGACATTCCATATTTGAATTTAAAAAGAGAGATTTTGAGAATACTGAGAAGTTCAATGCTGTATTGCTTGTGCCGACAGGTATTGGCTCTGAAATAGGCGGACATTCCGGTGATGCCGGTCCAATCGCAAGACTTGTGGCTGCTTCGTGCGACAATTTAATTACTCATCCTAATGTAGTCAATGCCGCTGATATAAACGAAATCCCTGATAACGGACTATATGTTGAAGGCAGTGTTATCACCCGCCTTTTAATGGGATCTGTTGGATTACAAAAAGCACGGTCAAATAGAGTAATCCTCTTAATAGATAAGCATGAAGATAAGTTTTTTTGTGAATCAGCAATAAATTCGGTGTCTGCGGCAAGAGCAGCCCTCGGGCTTGATTGTCCGGAAGTTGTATTGATGGACGATAAAATATTAATGCACTCTCTGTATTCAAGCTCCGGCAGGGCCGTTGGAAAAATTAACTACTTTGAACGGATCTATGAAATCTTATCGAACAAGCGTTCTCAATATGATGCAGTTGCTTTATCGTCGGTAATCAAGGTGCCTCAAAACTTCCACAAAGACTATTACCTCGAAGATATGCTCAATCCGTGGGGAGGAGTAGAGGCTATGCTTACCCATACGATTTCTCTTTTATTTAATATCCCCTCTGCTCATTCACCGATGCTGGAAACAAGGGAAATTCTTGACCTTGATTTGGGAATAATCGATCCAAGAAAAGCAGCAGAGATTATATCAGTGACCTTTCTCCATAGCATACTCAAGGGTCTCCATAAGAGTCCGAGAATCATACAGAATATTTCATCTCATAATCATGCAGGTATTGTAAGCGCTTCTGATATCTCCTGCCTTATTATTCCCGACGGGTGTGTAGGTGTACCTACTCTTGCAGCGATGGAGCAGGGAATCCCTGTGATTGCTGTACGTGAAAACAAAAACCGTATGCGGAACAGATTAGAAGACCTGCCC
This sequence comes from Nitrospirota bacterium, assembly GCA_016208905.1. Lineage (GTDB taxonomy): Bacteria > Nitrospirota > Thermodesulfovibrionia > UBA6902 > UBA6902 > UBA6902. The sequence goes on along the minus strand of JACQXG010000073.1, from coordinate 9,123 downwards.
TTTGATTCGAATAAACTTTTTATCGTAGATAATTACTTGGAAGCAGTTGGTGTTATGAATGTTTTGAAGTCTGGAGTGGCTATTGAATCTGTCCGACGCCCTCTAAGTAATACCAATGTATCTGAAAGTCATAAAGGAAATAAGTTTATTCCTTCAAAGAGAATCCAGGAACAAGACAACTCCTTTCAACAAGAGGAATCAGAGAACCAAAAGAAAAGACATAGAGCTTCAAATCTTTAATTGCAGCTTCATTTTGTTATCCTTAAGAACTAATCTCTTTCCTATTTTCTTGTTAATTTTTTCTAACGCACGGGTTGTGCTCTATCGACCGTAACTTTCTTTAGGGAATCTTACACAATACAAAGCAACAACCACCGAACAATTAAAATACCCATCCAATCAGCCATACTTAAGTATTGCTAATTACACTATAGCTATAGTATATTTTAATTATTCGTATGAAGAAAACCAGCTGGGATGATGAGAAAGACAAGGAAAATCAGGATAAGCACAACGTATCTTTTTCATTGGCTCAACTTGCTTTTCATGACCCGCATCGTGTCATTGCCGAAGACGTTAATCATAGTTTAGGGGAGGAGAGGTTTTACTGTATAGGTCGTGTGGACGACGGCATAATGACTGTTCGGTTCACATATAGAGGAAACATTATCCGTATTTACGGTGCTGGATATTGGAGAAGAGGGAGGAAACTATATGAAGAGAAAAATAAAATATACTGAAGAACCGATGGGCGAGTTGAAAGTCATTGAAGACTTTCTTCCCCGGCCTGATCAACTCGTATTAAAAGAAGAGAATATCAAGATAACAATCTCTCTTAAAAAAGAGAGTATCGATTTTTTCAAAAAAGCGGCCAAGAAGCACCATACTTCCTATCAAAAAATGATACGACAGGTTATTGACTGGTATGCTTCACATTATCGAAAGAGCGCTTAAATAAATCTTAATAATTAAAGAAGAATTAATACGGCTGACATGCCTTAACACACAGCCCGCATATGAACTGACCAACATTATGGGCCTTGGCAAAGTATTTCAGCTTTTCAAGACAGGCCGTCTTGTTCCAGTCTTTGTGTGATTCTTTTATAGCATTCACCGGGCATATCTCAATACACTTTTTGCATGCGCCGCAATCTCTTTCAACAGGAGAATCCGTTTTAAGCGGCATGTCGGTAAGGATTGTTGCAAGCCTGATCTTCGAGCCGTATTCGGGGTGCACCAGCAAGTTGTTTCTTCCGATCCATCCTATGCCTGCGCGAAGGGCGATCATTTTATGGGAGAGATGCGCTGTCTGTGCATCCCAGTCAACGATCTGGCTTGCCGGGATGGGCATGGCATTATAGCCTTGGTTTTGAATCGTGACGGACAGTTTTGCTGCTGTCTGGTCGAGCAGCCAGTTGATCATCCTGTAGTTGTGCAGGTAGTGGCGTGTCGGGCCAATGATACAGCCCCTTAATACAGCGGCAGATACCCTTGATCCGATTGTGATCCCGTAGGACAGCCCTTCGGTCTGGTCCAATGGCAGGGCATCAAAATGAGGCCTGAGGTCCTCTATCTGTGCTACACCGAATGCGGATGCCCCTGATGAATGTGCGAGGGTCTTCAGTTCTTCATACATCAGTCTATAACCACTTCTCAATCAGGGCGATCTGTTCCTGACTGTCCCAGGCCTTCGGCCCAACTGACTTTTCTCTGATGATCCCTTCTTTATCAATAATAAAGGTCTCAGGGACGCCGGTTATTCCATACTTTTTGGCTGCCTCGTTATCAGGGCTTATGAGTGTGGGGAGGCTGACGGTATGAGTTCTTTTATAAGGGACCAGATTCATGGGATCATCCCTGAAAAGAATGCCGAGCATCTGGAAGGGTTTGCCCTGCATCTTTTGAAAAAGGGCTTCTTTGGTCGGCATCTCCGCTTCGCAGGTTGCGCACCAGGTGGCCCAGAAACTTATAAACACCACCTTCCCCCTGAGGTCGGAGAGTTTCCACATCTTGCCGCTGAAATCATGGTATTCGAAAGCAGGGGCTGGCTTGCCTACCGAGGCGATTTCTTCATATTCTTTTGTCCCTGGCATAAGAAACAGCAGCGCGGCCCCAATCGCAATGATACTTATCAAAACAGGTCCTTTGTATTTCATGTATTATCCTCCAACGTATCTTGACTATTCTAAATTATAATTATGGAAACAACACGAAAAGCGATATATTATAACCTAACATAATTTCCTAAACCCAATAAAAGCATTTAAAATAATGCAGATGTTGGAAAATTAATTAATTGTCGATACCTTAATCGCAATATTCATTAATCGAGCGTACATACCTTAATTCAAAGTCTTGTGCATAATTTCTAATATCCATCGAGTTAATTAATTTATTTTTTAATGTCTGCATTATTTGGGAATATCTGCTAAAAATAAAATCATAATGATTTCAGAAGACATACTGCCTGGGCCGCTATCCCCTCGCCTTTCCCGACGAACCCCATGCCTTCATTGGTCTTGGCCTTTATATGAATTGCGCCTGGCGGTATGCCGGCGCCTGAAATCTTTTTTTTCATTTCATCTATATGAGGCTGAAGCTTTGGTTTTTCAGCTATGACAATTGAGTCTATCCATGATATCTCATAGTGTTGCTCTTTCATAAGATCTATGACATTTGAAAGCAAAACAATACTTGAGGCGTCTTTCCACTTGTTGTCCGTGTCAGGGAAATGCCTGCCGATATCTCCCATTCCGAGCGCCCCCAATATCGCATCTATTATTGCGTGGCATAATACATCGGCATCTGAATGTCCGGCAAGTCCTTTATCAAACGGAATATCCACTCCGCCGATAATAAGTTTTCTTCCTTCAACCAGCCTGTGTGAGTCATAGCCTATACCGATTCGCAAGATAAATACCCCATCTCAGTGCCTATAAATTATTTTGAAGCAAATATTCTAACATTTTAAGGTCCTCAGGTATCGTAACCTTAATATTAAAAGGACTGCCTGCGATTATCCTGACCTTCCCGCCCATCCTTTCAACAAGGGCTGCGTCGTCTGTTGCATAAAATCCATCTTCATAGGCTTTGTCATAAGCTTCTTTGATTACCTTGAAAGAGAAAAACTGGGGCGTCTGCACAGCCCGGACCTTTACACGGTTTAAAGTAGAAACAACAATCCCTTCTGGATCAATCTCTTTAATAGTATCTTTCACAGGGATGCCCGGGATAACTCCGTCAACGCCTTTTATCTCATCAACAAGTTTTTCAATCATGCCGTCCGGGATATACGGCCTGACACCGTCATGAATTAAAACATAATTATTCCGGCAAGAATCAATTCCATCTTCCTCAATAAGTTTCAACGCATTATATATGGAGTCCTGTCTTTCAGGCCCTCCCGGGGCGATCCGTTTGATCTTGTCCAGATTATATTCTTTCAGCATTTCAAATCCCATATCGATATCTTCATGCCGGAGGACGGGGATTATTTCCGCTATTGAGTTTTCACTGTGGAGCCGTTTTAAGGTATAGATCAGAAGAGGGACACCATCTATATTGACAAATGTTTTTCTTCTGGATACGTCAAACCTTTTCCCTAGACCCGCGGATGGAACTATAGCAATCAGCGCTTTATTCATCAATGACGGGCCATCTTCAGTTCTTCTCTGTCTGCATCATCCTTGAGTTTGGCAAATATCATCCTGCCTGCCGTTGTCTGCAAGACGCTTGTAACAATGACATCCATCTGCTGATTTATTTTCTTTTTTGCATTATCTACAACTACCATTGTTCCGTCATCAAGATAACCGACACCCTGACTGGATTCTTTGCCTTCTTTGGCAATAAAGATATTCATTTTCTCGCCGGGAAGAACAACGGGTTTTAATGCGTTTGCAAGTTCATTAAGATTGAGCACGGTAACTCCCTGCAGTTCTGCTACCTTGTTCAGGTTGAAGTCGTTTGTAATTATCTTGGCCCCCATCACTCTGGACAGGGCCACTAATTTAGCGTCTACTTCTTTAATCTTGGGAAAATCTTCGTCTACAATTTTAACCGTGATATTATTAATCTTCTGGATCTTATGCAGGATATCAAGCCCCCTTCTCCCGCGGGCCCTTCTTAAGGAATCCGTTGAATCTGCAATATGCTGAAGTTCCTGCAAGATGAACTGAGGGATTATAAAAGTCCCTTCAATAAACCCTGCCTCACAGACATCCACTATTCTGCCGTCTATAATTACGCTGGTATCTATGACCTTGGCATGCCCTTCTTCCACCCTGCTCCTGAAGGCATTCACAATATTTGTGAGAGTAAAGTCCTTGCCTGCTCTCAATCCCAGCAGAAGACCGCTGTATCCGAATACCGAATTAAACATGACCGCAATGTAAGTCCCGTCCATACTGGTAAAAATTGATTTTAGAGGGAGATAGATTAATTTTGCGAATAAAAGCCCTACTGATAATCCGATCAACCCTCCAACCACAGTGCCAAAACCAACCATTGTTAGAACATACTCCAGGATGAGGGCAATTGTACCGACTCCGGCGCCCCAAAAAATGCCCAGAAAGTTTATACCCTCTCTCAATCCGATAATGTATCCGCCTGCTACAAATACAAGGAAAAAAATAACTCTGTGTAACATTTTTCTGACCTCTGTTTCTTTAAGAATATGTTTTTAAGGTAATATAAAATTTATTTCCGCCCCTGTTAATGAACATTAAAACAGTATCTCCTTCCTTGATGCCGGGGAGTATTTTATTAAAGTCATTTAAATCTCTGATCTTCTTTTTATTAATTTCCTGAATTACATCGCCTTTTTTCAGTCCGGAATCCTCAGCAGAACTGCCTTGGTCAACCTTTACGATTACAACACCCTTTTCAGTATTCGAAAGCCCCAGCTGTTTGGCAATATCACGCGTCAGTTCCATTACACTAAGACCGGTCAGGGCCTTCTCCTTTGTGAACAGATCGTCTGAAGGTTCATCAGGAGCTGCCTGGGCCATATCCTGCGGGAATTCCGTAACATCTATGTTGATAATCAACGTATTGCTGTCCCGCAGGATTTTCAATTTAATTTTACTGCCGACCTTACTCTGGGCCACTATATTTCTTAGTGATTCGACATTCCTGGTTTTTTTATCATTAACCTCAAGAATCACGTCTCCCCTTTTTAAATCGGCCTTTTGGGCCGGGCTTCCCTTGAAAATATCAGTAACAAGCGCCCCGGTCATTTCCTTAAGACCGAATTCTCTGGCAAGTTCAGGAGTCAGATTCTGAATCGTTACACCCAGCCATCCGCGGGTGACCTTGCCTTCGTTTATAAGCTGGGTCATAACGGACTTGACCATATTGCTTGGCACTGCAAAACCTATTCCCTGATAACCCCCTGTTCTTGAAAAGATGGCGGTGTTTATGCCCACAAGCTCTCCTTTTATATTTACAAGCGGCCCCCCGGAATTGCCCGGATTTATAGCGGCATCAGTCTGGATGAAATCTTCATAATCCGCTATACCGACATTTGCCCTGCCAATGGCGCTGACTATGCCCATCGTGACAGTGTGCCCCAGGCTGTATGGATTTCCAAATGCGAGAACAAATTCGCCAACCTGCAAATTATCTGAATTCCCCCATTTTATTGACGGCAGGTTCCTGGCGGATATTTTTATAACAGCGATGTCTGTCTTAGGGTCTGTGCCAATGATTTTACCTTTATAATCTTGCTGGTCATATAACGTTACCTTAATTTCATCGGATTTCTCCACGACATGATTATTTGTTATGATGTATCCGTCAGAAGATACAACAACCCCTGAGCCCAGGCTCTGTTCCTTCCATTTTTTCGGTAAATTATACTCGAAAAAATCGCTGAACGGCCCGCCAAATGAGTGTGGACCAAAGGAAGAATCTTTATTTACTATAGTTTTTGAAGTTGAAATATTGACCACAACAGGGCTTATAACATGGACTATGCCCGAGAATGCCGCACTTTCTCCTGAAAGCTCTTTGGGAAGCTGGAGATTATAAGTATAAAGAGGAGACGATGACTTAGTTGACAGGATATCTATTCTGTTTCCGATAATGTAACCCGCAACTAAAGCAATTATTATTAAAAAAAAGATTGAAATTTTCTTCATTTTTTTAAATTATACCTTTGTTGTAAGACCTTGTAAACATTATAATATAACACAGCTTAATAATTATATAAGTTTAGAATGAATAATTTGTGAATTATCCGGGCGCTTTGACATTTTGGATTTTCAATGGTAAGTTTAGTTTGTTTTAAATTATGAACATCCAATCTTACAAAAGACATATCGGGGAACTTGATAAGAATCATCTCTGGCATCCTTTTACTCAGATGAAGGAGTGGACAGAAGAAAACCCGTTGATAATCACCGAAGGCCGGGGTTCTTTCCTTAAAGACATTTATGGAAAGTGGTATATAGACGGGGTATCTTCCCTTTGGGTATTAGTACACGGCCATAGAAAAAAAGAAATTGACGATGCAATAAAAGGCCAGATAGACAAGATCAGCCACTCCACACTGCTCGGGTTGACCCATCTGCCTGCAGCAGAACTTGCCGGGATGCTTGTAAGAATAGCGCCTGAGGGGCTCTCCAGGGTCTTTTACTCTGACAATGGCTCCACCTCTGTAGAAATAGCGCTTAAGATGGCATTCCAGTACTGGCAGCACAAGGGGGAGAAGAGTAAGACAAAATTTATATGTCTTAATAATGCGTACCACGGGGACACTATAGGCGCGGTCAGCGTAGGCGGGATCGATCTGTTTCATAATATATTTTCTCCTCTGCTTTTCAAGTCATTTAAAATACCCTCTCCATATTGTTATCGCTGTGAGCTGGAGAAAAAATATTCGTCATGCAGGCTATCCTGTCTTAAAGAAGCAGAAAAGATAATTAATAAAAATAAAAGAGAGATAGCGGCGTTAATTATTGAACCGCTTATGCAGGGGGCAGGCGGCATGATCACTTCTCCGCCGGGATATTTAAAAGGGATCAAGAGATTGTGCGTCAAATACGATATCCTCATGATTGCGGATGAAGTCGCCACCGGTTTTGGAAGAACGGGAAAGATGTTTGCCTGCGAGCATGAAAATGTCAGCCCGGATATCCTGTGCCTCGCAAAAGGAATCACAGGGGGCTATCTGCCGCTTGCCGCAACTATCACATCAGAAAAGATTTACAGGGCATTTCTCGGAACTTACAGAGAATTAAAGACATTCTTTCATGGACATACTTATACGGGTAATCAGCTTGCCTGTTCAGCCGCCATTGCGAACCTAAACGTGTTTAAGAAGGAAAAGACGCTATATAAGATGCAAAAAAAGATTGAATTGTTAAAGAAGGAACTGAATAAAATATCTGAATGTCGTCATGTCGGTGATATCAGGCAGAAGGGATTTATGGTTGGCGTCGAACTTGTGAAGGACAAGAAGACAAGGAGACCTTATTTGCCTGAAGAGAAAACCGGATGGAAGGTATGTTACGAGGCAAGAGAAAAAGGACTGATTATCAGACCCCTCGGCAATGTCATAGTCTTAATGCCGCCGTTAAGCATCTCCCATCAGGAACTAAAAAGCCTCACCAGGATCACTGCTGAGGCCATAAGGGAAGTTACGGAATAATTGCTTTGGCTTTCCCTAATTTATTCTCCTTTCGATAAACTCCTCGAGGTATTGCAATAACTTGGGATTATTTATAGAAACAAAATACAGTTCATCGTCCGGATTCCTCTTGTAATAAGCTAAAAAATCCCTGTACAATTTTCTTTCCGCCATATTGAACACCATATAGTTATACATGATTAACCTCTTTCCTTTATCCTGTTTCCTTATACTATCTATCGGCATATATGATGGTGAGCTTTAGATGAAAGAAAAAAATAAGGGACAAAGTTACATAGGCACAAAGGCACAGAGGCACAAAGGCATTACATGGAGGTTCTTTTTCACTTTGTGCCTTTGTCCCTTCTTAATGACAGAGCTTTTTTAAAAATGATACAATAGCGTCTGCAAAGATCATCCCCCTGGAGAGATTAAATGGACTTGATGCATTTTTACAGGACTTCTGCCTTATCTGAAGCAAAGAAGAACGAGCTGTTGTCAATTGCAAAGCAGAAAATTTCATCAGCAATTGAAGATATTGAAACCGAATACTGCTTCAATATAGAGGCAAATGAACTAATTAAACCCGAAGAAATGGATATCCTGCGGTGGCTGCTGTCTGAAACATTTGAGCCGGAGAATTTCTCCGAAAACAGTTTTTTAACTCATCACTCATCACTTATCACTCATCACTGTCTTTTGGAAGTAGGGCCGCGTATGAATTTTACGACTGCGTGGTCAACGAATGCTGTTGCGGTATGTCATGCATGCGGGCTTACAAAGATTAAACGTATTGAGCGTTCAAGACGGTATAAATTTATATTTAGTCAGGAGTCAGGAGTCAGGAGTCAGGAGATAGAAGATTTTTATTCGTCACTCGTCACTCGTCACTCGTCACTTTTCTTTGACCGCATGACGGAATGTCCGTATCCGGGACCTCTGACCACTTTTGCAAGCGGGGTCAAACCTGAACCGGTGTTTGAAATACGTCTTAAAGAAGAAGGGAAATCAGCGCTCGAAAAGATCAATAAGTCGATGGGGCTCGGCCTTGATGACTGGGACATCGATTATTACTATAATCTTTTTGTCCATGACATCGGCAGGAACCCGACCAATGTGGAATGTTTTGACCTGAGCCAGTCCAACAGTGAGCATTCCCGGCACTGGTTTTTTAAAGGCAGGCTGATAGTTGACGGCAAAGAAGTGCAGGATGATCTTATCAGGATAATCCAAAGGCCGCTTAAGGCAAATCCTTCAAACAGTGTTATAGCATTCAAGGACAATTCCAGTTCAATTAAAGGATATGAAATCGACACGCTTATTCCTGAAAATCCGCAGGCGCCCTCACCTTTTCAAATGACGAAAGTCAAATATGATTCTATTTTTACTGCGGAGACCCATAATTTTCCAAGCGGCGTCGCTCCTTTTCCGGGAGCTGAAACAGGCACCGGCGGAAGGATAAGAGATGTCGAGGCAACAGGGAGAGGCGGGCT
>JACQXG010000063.1 GCA_016208905.1 Nitrospirota bacterium | reverse complement strand
TATGACTGTGACATATCAGGGGCCTCTGTTTGATCTGTCCACTTATGAGGTGCTAAGCGCGTCCGGCTTGCCTTTAGGATCATATACCTTCTACTTCGGAGCTGACATGATCATGAACTGAGCGCTTGATCTTGGGCCGGGTGAGATATATTATGACAGTGTCGGGGTGACAATAACACCAGGTGTAACCATAACACAATAGTTTTACCAGTAAGCACTAAGATAAATATCATTTTGAAGGGCCTGGTTATTCCAGGCCCTTTTTTTATATCGTAAGTCTTAATAAATCTATATAAATAGGCTAAGGTCGTAAGACTAAAGTCCAATTGACAAAATTGTCTTTAAGTATAATTATAGTGCTAATAAATTTAATGTGGGAAAAATTCTGGCTCTTTCTCAAAATGAGTTGTTAAAGATGAGCTTGTCTAAATAAAGAAGAAGGGAGGAAGACAAAGCAGAAAGCTGCTGTTTTGTTGCAGCTAATGAGGGTTAATTGCAATGCTTAAAGCATTTGTGACAAATACTAAAACCATATAAGCCGTTATAAAAGGAGGCAAGATAATGCTTAAGAAATTACTTATAGCTATATGTCTTATGGTAAGTGTTGTTATGTTCTTTTTCTCTGGAACAGTCTCAGGCGCAACTTGTACAACTACTGTGCCCGCTGGGACAGTGGTTGGTCAAACCTGGACCGTTAATAACTCACCCTACTGCGTGACCGGAGATATCCAGGTTAGTCTTTTAACAATTGAGCCTGGAGTGGAGGTGCTGGTTGATGGCGCCTATGAGATTAACGTTATGTCTACAATTACAGCAATTGGTACGGAAACAAGTCCCATAATTTTCTCTGCTAAAGAGCCGTTGGCGCCTGCTAATCAGAGATGGAAGGGACTGAGGTTTCAGAACACACCGCCGGGGTCGAATTTTACGTATGTGATTATTGAGTATTCAAATGACCACGGCGTAGATATCATTAATGGCGCTCCAGTGGTTTTCGATAACTGTGTGTTTAGAAGTAATTCTACTACTGGCAATGGTGGAGCTGTAAGCGCTTCAAGTATTAGTGGGGATCTTAATTTTACTAACTGTGAATTTACCGGCAATACTTCAAGTGTGCACGGAGGGGCTTTATACATAAACATGAACACAGGTCTTACGCTTACCATTGCGGACTCTGTGTTTAAAAACAATATTGCAAACCCGTCCTACACGAGTGGTGACTATGTGGGAGGGGCATTATACTTCACGTGGGGGGCTAATGCTGAAATATCAAACACTCTGTTCAGGCAGAATCAGAGCAATTCAAGATGCTCGGGTACTTTTGACTGCGGTGTAACTGCGAGAGGCGGTGCCATTTATATATCGAGTAGCGGCACTGTAACGATTACAAATAGTGAATTTCTTGAGAACAAAACAGATGCACGTAATAATGGGAATTGCTTTTTTGGCGGATCGAGCAATAGTTTTGGAGGAGGCGTTTATGTGCAGTCAGGCACAGTCAATTTTATAAATGATATATTAAGTTGCAACACGACTGTAGCGACCAATTGTGGGCCGCAGCATGGTGGAGGCGGACTCTATGTAAACGGCGGGACAGTCGCAGTTGTCAACAATACTATTGCCCGCAATTCTGATGCTACTGGAATCAGCAGGGCTGCTGGCTCACTCGATGTCAAGAACTCGATCATTTACTTCAACAATGGCAATGGGACACAGATTGGCGGCACTACCACGGCTACTTATTCGGATATTCAGGGTGGTTACACAGGTACAGGAAATATAAACTTCAATCCCGTGTTTGCAGGAACGGGGTGTTCGATTGATGATTTTAAAATTGTACTTGGTTCTCCGGCTATAGATGCCGGCAATCCTGATCCGATTTATAATGACGGGTGCCTTCCCCCCGGATTAGGGACAGTGATAAATGATATGGGCGCATTTGGCGGGCCGGATAATTGCGGTTGGATGCCTCTTTCTCCTGTACCCGACATCAAGGCCAACGGCTCTGACGGCCCTGTAACAGTAACTCAGAATGATAACCTGTCTGTAACCATAGCGCTTGATGACGGAGATTTTTCAGGTGACAACGCTGACTGGTGGGTATTAGCTGACACGCCTTTCGGCTGGTATTATTACAATCTGTCCTCAGGCTGGCAGCCCGGTATGACTGTGACATATCAGGGGCCTCTGTTTGATCTGTCCACTTATGAGGTACTAAGCGCGTCCGGATTACCTTTGGGATCATATACCTTCTATTTCGGAGCTGACATGATCATGAACGGTTCAATTGATCTTGGGCCGGGTGAGATATATTATGACAGTGTCGGGGTGACAATAACACCAGGTCAATAGTTTGCCTGCAGACCGTACACAGTGGCACAATCCACTATGTACCGGGAGGCAATCTTGATTTAGTTGAAGCGCAAAGAACGACAGGGTAACGGTCCTCATTCGGGGACCTTTCCCTGTCTCTTAATTTGACCCAAAAAATGCATTTAACATAATGCAGATGTTGGAAAATTAATTAATTTTCGATACCTTAAACGCAATATTCTTTAATCGGAGCATGCATACTTTAATTCAAAGCCTCATGCGTAATTTCTATTATATTAATCGAGTTAAATGAATGCACAGCTCACCTCAAAGTGAGCGAATTTAATAAAAATGAATTTCCTTACATTCGCATTTACAGTAGTGAATGCTAATTTATTTTTCAATGTCTGCATTATTCGGGTTAATCAGAGAGATACTGGATAAGTGACTCCTGTTAGAGAACTATGTTCCATAGCGGGGTCAATAGTTGATTTGAATCTTAAGACAGGCAGTTGACTCTATTGAATTTATCGGTATGCATTCTTTATAATGTATAGGCTTATATTTAAGATTATTTCAGATGTCTTCCCGGGTAGCTCAGCCGGCAGAGCGAGTGGCTGTTAACCACTTTGTCGGGGGTTCGAATCCCTCCCCGGGAGCCAGGCGTTACTCTCAGCAAAACCATTTGCTGAGTTCAGATTATGTGGATCTATGGGAGGCAATTCCCATAGATCCATTTTAATTTTGCCGGGCCTGTTGCTCATTGCGCTGTCACAGTTCTCTTTATATTTTGTATACTCATAATAAACAACCTTCTTGATGATATTTTTTATCCGGCCTATTTATCGCAATTCAAACGTTTGCTCAATTTATGAGTTTTAAGTACAATTAAAACTAATAGGAAATGATATCAGAGTTTTAATCATGAATAAAAAGAATATTAAGCGGACATATTATCTTGAGCGGATACGACCCTTCATGAAAAAGGACGTAATCAAAGTTCTCGTGGGTCAGAGAAGGGTAGGGAAAAGTTATCTGCTGCTTCAAATCATGGATGAGCTTATCGGGCAAGGTATTAAAAAGAACGATATCCTCTATATCAACAAAGAGCTGCATGAGTTTGAGACAATCAGGGATTACCGAGACCTGCTGCGCTATGTTAAGCAGTCAACCAAAGGAAAGAGGAAGCTCTCTCTTTTTATAGATGAAATTCAGGGTATTTCTCAGTTTGAAAAGGCGCTGAGGGACCTTCAGGCAAGCGGCGGATATGATATTTACTGTACCGGAAGCAATGCCGATCTCCTCTCCGGCGAGCTGGCAACCTACTTATCGGGCAGATATGTTGAAACTGAGGTTTATAGCCTGTCATACCCCGAATTCCTGATTTTCCACAAGGTTGAAAACAACGAAGATTCCCTTCTGAAATATATTAAATATGGAGGACTCCCGTATCTGATCAATCTGGAGCTGAGCGATGAAGTCGTCTATGATTATCTTAAGAGCGTAAACAACACGATACTTTTCAAAGATGTTGTAGCGAGATACAGCATTAGGAATGTGGCATTTCTTGAAAGGCTCGTAGAGTATGTAGCAGATAATGTGGGAAGTCTGGTTTCTGCGAAGAAGATCAGTGATTTTCTTAAATCCCAGAAGACTAAAATCTCACCTAATATAGTTCTCAATTATCTTTCCTTTTTGTCCGATGCGTTTCTCATCTTTAAGGTGCGCCGCTCCCAGATAGGCGGCAAGCGGATTTTTGAGATCAATGACAAATACTATTTCCAGGACTGCGGGCTGAGACACGCCCTTATCAGTTACCGCCTGTCCGACATCAACAAGGTGCTTGAAAACATAGTTTATATGCATCTCAGGGCGTCGGGCTACACTGTTACGGTAGGGCAGATGGGCACAAAAGAGGTAGATTTCGTCGGCGAAAAAAAGGGAGAGAAGCTTTATGTGCAGGTAGCGTATCTTGTACCTGATAAAAAGACCTGGGACAGGGAATTTGGGAATCTTCACAGTATATCGGACAATTACCCCAAATTCGTTGTCTCAATGGACAAGATGATAGAGGGCGGTGAAAAAGGCATAAAGCATATGCATATTACACAGTTTATTAAAACATTGCTTTAGTGCCCCCCGCCAGCATTGTTATAGAATTCGGTCCTCCGTCAAAAAATCCGGCTAAGCCGGTAAGCGGTTCTTGGGTTTTTCAACTGGACCGGGACCATTAAGAACGTAAAAAAGTAGCTCAAAAAGTTTTGCCGAGCGTCACGCCCGCGGAGCCAGCAATTATAAAGTCAGTGAAAATAAAAAAGCCCAGGATTCCCCCTGGGCTTTTTTATTTTTTGACAGTTTCAGTTAATTTATTTGTAACTATTCAGGTTGTTTAGACTGTAGTCTGTTAGGACTGCGCAAAGAACGAATCAATTGCTCTAAGCTTTGTGTGATCTCCCCCTATCTACCTAAACACCTACAGACTATCCACCTTAGTAGTTAAGTTTATTCTGCGTTCTCTTCGGCTCCTGCTGCTGACTCTTTCTGGAGACGTTCCCATACGGCATCAACCTGCTCCTGCGCCTGTTTGAGCATCCACTCGTTTCCGGGGGCGAACATATGTTTGAATCGGC
>JACQXG010000062.1 GCA_016208905.1 Nitrospirota bacterium | reverse complement strand
TGCTTAATCTTACAACTAAAATAAACTTATTATCTTATAAGTGTAATTAAGCAGACTGAATAATTTTCACGCAGATTATTTTTTCTGGACAGCGTTATGACATTTATGTTATAACGATAACATGGAAATAAAATCAAAGATATGGATTGAAGTGGAGGGGAAGCCGGTATTCGGAAGCGGAAGGGAAGCTCTTCTTAAGTCTATCGATAAACTGGGATCTATTAATAAAGCAGCAAAGGACATCAATATTTCTTACAGGAAGGCATTGAGTTACATCCAGTCCATGGAGGAGCGGACCGGGAGCAGGCTTGTGGAAAGGCAGACTGGAGGAGTTCAAGGCGGCGGCGCAGTGTTGACTGATGAAGCTAAAGACTTCTTAATAAAATTTAAACAACTTGAAGACGGTATACATGAAATGCTCGATAAGAAGTTCCTTGAAGTTTTCGGGAACTGGAAAAGTAAAAGATAATCAGGAGGAATTATGTGTGAAACCTGTCAAACAGATAATAAAGACAGCAGCGGCTCCGGCACAAAAACCGTACCCGTTGATAAAGCTGTCGGTATGATTCTGCCCCACGATATTACAGAGATAAGACCGGGAGAATTTAAAGGCAGGGCCTTTAAAAAAGGCCATATCATTTGCGAAGAGGACATCGAGCATCTAAAGAGACTTGGAAAAGAAAACCTTTTTATCCTTGAAATAAAAGATGATGAGATGCATGAGAACGACGCAGCATATGCGATTGCAGCGGCCCTTGCCGGTAAAGGAATAAGATTGGCCGGAGAGCCGAATGAAGGTAAGATAAACCTTGTGGCAGAGACAGACGGCTTATTATATGTTAACCGCGAAGCACTTCTTGATTTCAACATGCTCGGTGAAGTCATGTGCGCAACCATCCACAACAATTCAGTTGTAAAAAAGGGACAGCTTGTGGCCGGAACAAGGGCGATCCCTCTTGTGGTGAAAAAATCCATAGTTGACGAAGCGGTAAAAATAGCTGAAAGCATCCATGGGGTCCTGAACGTAAAAGAAATCCGGAAACCGAGGGCGGGGATAGTCATCACAGGCAATGAAGTATATCACGGCAGGATCAAGGACGCCTTTGAGCCTGTAATAAGGAAAAAAATTAAAGGCCTTGACGGAGAGATAGTGGGGGTGCACTTTGCCCCGGATAATGTAAAAATCATCGAAGACAGGATCAGGGAGCTGATCGATGCCGGGGCTGACCTTATCATAACATCAGGCGGGATGTCTGTGGATCCGGACGATGTTACGAGATTTGCTATCAGGAACCTTGGGGTTTCAGAAATGCATTACGGGTCACCGGTTCTGCCGGGATCGATGTTTCTGGTAGCATATCTGGAGACTGAAAATTCGAAATTCGAAATTCGAAATTCGAAATTAACTTCTGTTCCCATCCTCGGTATTCCTGCCTGCGGCATGTACGCGGACATCACTGTATTCGATCTGGTCCTGCCGAGGATTCTCGCGGGCGAGAAAATCGGAAGAAAGGAGCTTGCCGGACTGGGTCACGGTGGACTGTGTTTAAAATGCAAAGAATGCCGTTATCCGGTTTGTCCTTTCGGGAAATAAATGTTCCAGCGGATGAAACCGACCAAGAATAATGAAGAGCCTCTCAAAGACTCATTCGAGCGCCGCATAGATTATCTGCGGATATCGATAACGGATAAATGCAATCTCAGATGCATATATTGCATGCCTCCCGGCGGTCTGAAATTCTTTAAAGAGAAAGATGTTCTGACCGATGATGAAATACTGAGATTCGTGCGGATTGCACGAAGCCATGGATTGAGAAAGGTGCGCATCACAGGCGGAGAACCGCTTATGAGAAAAGATATAATCAGTCTTGTTTCATCAATTAAGAAAACAGGGATACGCGACTTAAGCATTACTTCAAACGGGATTAAGCTTTCAAAGATGGCTGGACCACTGAAACAGGCAGGTCTCGACCGGGTGAATATAAGTCTTGACACTTTAGATGCCGGGAGGTATAAGGCGATAACAAAGGGAGGCGATATCAACAAGGTCTGGGAATCTATAAAAGAGGCGGAAAGGGTCGGTCTTACGCCGGTAAAAATAAATGTCGTTCCTATACACGGAATAAATGATGACGAGATACTGTCCTTTGCATCGCTTACTTTTGATAAAAACTACCATATAAGATTTATTGAATTCATGCCTGCAACCTGCAATGGAATCTGGAAAAAGGACAAATGCATAAGTTCAGAAGATCTTAAGAAAAAGATATCCGCTCTGGGCAGGCTGGAACATCTCAAATTCAGGGGCAAGGGGCCATCAAGAAATTACAGGATAAAAGGGGCCGCAGGAGTTATCGGGTTTATCAGTCCTCTGAGCGATCATTTCTGCGGTTTGTGTAACAGATTGCGTCTTACTGCTGACGGTAAAATAAGACCGTGCCTTTTTTCAAGCATTAAAGTTGATATTAAAACTCCGATGAGAAACGGAGCGTCTGATGATGAAATTGATAAGCTCCTCTGCGAAGCAGTGAAAGTAAAGCCTCAGAGACATCTGCTAAATGAAGATATAACATCTGCAGGACACCTGAGGGCCATGTCTGAAATAGGCGGCTGACAGAATCGAAATACATTTTGCATGTAACTGCATGTATTTATTGATTCAAATTGAATCCGCATGTTCAAATCTGATTATTTTTCATAAATCCATTTTTATATTTACAAATCAATCAAATTCCTGATAGAATCAACTTCATGAATATGAGATCACTTTACAAAATGGTCCTTTCTGCCATATTTTTAATCCCTCTTCTACCCTTAAATCTTTATTCCCAGCAACCCACAGCCAAAACTTTTTTTGACATCGGAGTTGAGAATGCCAGTAACGCGGAATATTCTGAAGCAATCGACGCCTTTAAGCATGCCATTAAATTAAAGCCTGACTATGCGGAGGCGCATTTCAACCTCGGTCATTCATATTACAGCCTTCACAGGTATAATGAAGCCCTGGATTCATATAAGAATGCAGTTAACTTTAAGCCAAAGTTTGAGGAGGCCCTTATATCTTTAGGAGTTGTTTCTTCAATGCTCGGCAAACAGATGGAAGCTGTCAATGCTGTGGAATCCGCAGTCAAGATTAATCCCCAAAATGCGGAATCTCAATACACCCTCGGCAATTTATATAGTGAACTTGGAAGATACCAGGAAGCGGTTGAAGCATATAAGCAGGCTGTAATAATAAACCCGAAATTTGCCGAGGCCCATTATCATCTCGGGATTGCATATATTAAGTCAGGCAAAGCAATGCTGCCTTATGCAAAAAAGGAACTTGAGGCCCTGAAAGAATTAAATAAAGACCTTGCAGCCGAGCTTGACGGTCTGATAAAAAGCGTAAAATAGTAAGGTGTCACAATCCGGAAGTACCCCTTAAAACAACAGCTTTAGATTCCTTACCTCATCCCGCCAGGCCTCCACTCTTTTAAACTCGCTGTCTTCATATGTTTCGATTTCATAAGAATTCCGGTGTTTGGTTATGGTAACAGCACCGCTCAAGTCTGTCCTGAAGACCCTGGTACCGGCTCTTCCATATCTTTCGAGAGTCTCCTTATGAGGATGACCGAAGGAATTCCCCCTGCCTGCGCTTATTACCGCAATTTCAGGGCCGACCGCATTAATGAAACCTTCAGAGCTTGAAGTCCTCCCCCCATGATGAGGCACTTTGAGAATATCGCTCTTGAGGCGGTTTCCAAGATATAAAATATCTTCTTCGGCCTCTTGTTCAATATCGCCGGTAAAAAGAAGCGAGGCGTCATCCGATTCAATTTTCAGGACCAGGGAATCGCTGTTCCGGGTAGAATATTCCTCTGTGGCCGAACCTGAATAGAATTCATCATAAGGATGGAGCGCATAAATCCTGTATTGATTACCTTCAAGGACATCCCCCCGTTTAAGAATTTTGTACGGGACCTTTTTTTGGGCCGCTCTTTCAAATAATACCCTCGCATCATCAGATATCATGCCGTTAAACCATATACTTCCCACATCAAAATGGTCGAGAACATAAACAAGCCCTCCGTAATGGTCAGGATGCGGATGACTCATTACCATGTAATCGATCTTTCTTATCCCCTTTGACCACAGATAAGGCGCTATAACCATACGTCCCATATCCGGCTCCAGTGTGCTTCCGTCGATAAGCATGACCTTTCCGTCAGGCAGCTCAACTAAAGAAGCGTCCCCCTGCCCTGCGTCTAAAAACGTGGCCCTCAGCTTATTCTCATACAGATACGGGCTGAGTAAATAAATACCGATGACAAAGGCCAGAGGCACAACCCTCCATTTCAATGTGCTTTTCATAATAAATATCAATGAAAGAAAATAAAACGCTATTATTATAAATGAAGGATTGTGGATGTGAACATTTGCATGGGGGATATTTGTAAAACTGTTTATGAGTTTCAAAACAAAATACGTCAATGTGTCAATCAAACCGTTTAACGGCATTGAAGACATATTAAATATAAACGCGATGAAGCTGGAAACAAATCCAAGCGGGAGGACCACAAAACAGATAAACGGCGTTACTACAAGATTTGTGAGCGGCGAGATCAAAGGGAACTGTTTGAAATAAAGGACGACAAACGGCGCTGTCCCGAGAACAGCGGCAATAGTCATGAATACCCCTGTTACTATTTTTTCATGGATGCTCCCGGCCGCTTCTTTAATTCCATTTTTACTAAGGAGAGACACAGAGGTGGGCGGCATTCTCAGTCTTTGTTGTGTGCCCTGTGTTCTTCTCTCTAAAACATAACCGATGGAAAGGACCGCGGCAAAAGACAATATAAATGAAAGATCAAACAGCGCCTCCGGATTCCAGAGAAGAATAAGGGTTGCCGCAATTGACAGGGAATTAAGCCATTGCTCTTTTCTTCCAAGCAATAATGCAAGCATGTAAATAAAAACCATTATGAAAGACCGTATCGTCGGCGTGCTTAAACCGGAAAGCACGGCATACATAGCCAACACAGGCAATGTTAATCCGACAGCTATCTGTGTCGGCGTTATATATAATGTCATCCTTGTGAGGTATTTAACAGGCAGGCGCTTGATACCCGACTTCGTCACTGTAAAGAAGATAAAGGCAAGCAGTCCGAAGTGAGTGCCGGATATGCTGAGGACATGCGCCAGCCCTGTTGAGCTGAAGGCGTCTCTCATTTCCCGGCTGATACCGCCTGTCAGCCCCGTTATCATGGCATTATGAAAAGACGCGTTTTCCTCTGTCAGGCTTTTATCTATTACACTTCCGAGTTCCCGCCGTATGTTAGATATCCGGGCCAACAGGCCGCCTTCCCTGCCAATAATCTTCATCTGCTTGATATAACCTGCGGCGACAATCCCTTCCTTTTTCAAATCATATGAATATACCCCGGGATTATGAAAGGTGCCGGGCTCTTTCAGTCTTGCAACAGCAGTGATCCTGTCACCCGGCCCGGCCAGGCTTTCATCAAAATTATTTCCATAAAGCTCCGGCATAATCACGAGACGTACCCTGCCATGGACAATCTGCCCTTCTATAACTACCTCATTAATCGTGAAACGCAGCTTTTCTCCCGACATCTCCGGGACATCAATAATGGTTCCTTCAATGTATATATCCTCACCCGGAACTTTTATTCCGGGAATGGTGTCCTGACTGATAAGGCTATAGAAAAAACCGAACAGCGCTGCGCAGATGAATATGACGGGTCTTTTTCTGTCTGATCGACGGCTGAGAAACAGTAAAATTACAACTGCGATGAACAATAAAATAATTGCCACCGGGAAAAATGGGAAGAAGTTGAAGGCGGCAATGCCGGATATAAATGATAAGGCAAAGTTAATCATGCTCAGTCAGTCTTTCTCATGAGAAAGTCATGTCCCCTGTGATAAATTTATTTCAGATTTACAAAGATGATATATTATCTCTTACCATGGTAAGTTACAAAACAACCCTCACTTCTGTTTCTTCTCTGGATCCTTCATTTCCAGTTCAAGATATTTCTTTTCCCTTTTCAACTCTTCCCTGAGTTCTTTTTCCGTCGGCAGGTACAGCTTATACTTTGACGCAAACAGGTTCTTGCTATTTTCCAGAAGCGTGTACTTTGCCATTGCATCATTCTTCTCAGCACAGAGTATCAGGCCTATCGTAGGATTATCTTCGGCCTGTTTTACTTCCTTCTCAAAGTACCTAACATAGAAGTCCATCTGCCCTATGTCCTGATGAGTAAGTTTGCCGATCTTAAGATCGATCAGAACAAAGCATTTCAAGATATAGTTATAGAAGACAAGATCGATATAGAAATGGTCACCGTCCAGGGAGATCCTCTTTTGTCTGGCAATAAAAGAAAAGCCCTTACCCAGCTCA
>JACQXG010000061.1 GCA_016208905.1 Nitrospirota bacterium | reverse complement strand
TGGAGGGACTATAATAGTATGTGTTTTTTTTGATAAAAGAGAAAATATTAATCATTATGAAGGTCATGAAAAGCCGGCAAATTCCATATAGTTCAAATATCAGGTTATGTAGTTTTCCCCTCTATCAAGAGGGGACGCAGCATCAATCGCCCGAATAAGGTATTATATAAACCGAAGGGGGAGATAATGTGACTGCTATCAAGGCCCAAAATAATTTAAAGGAACACAGGGTTTTTATAGTCGACGATTATTCCATTTTACGTGAAGGACTTACGGAGCTTATTAACAGGGAAATGGACCTGACAGTTTGTGGAGAGGCGGGGACTGTTTCAGGCGCCTTACAGGCTATTGCAGCATGCAAACCTGATATTATAATAGTTGATCTTACCCTTAAAGACGGCAGCGGTATCAGACTTATTGAAAACATACTGTATTCCCATCCCGGCATATTAATGCTGGTCCTTTCCTTGCATGACGAATCCGTATATGCCGAGCGTTGTATCAAGGCAGGAGCAAGGGGTTATATTATGAAGCATGAATCCTCCGGGGAGCTTATATCGGCCATAAAGAAGGTCCTTCGTGGAGATATATACGTCAGCAGGAAGCTGGGGGCAAAATTTATAAACAAACTTGCTGCAAACAAAATTAATATTTCTGATTCCCCGCTTGGAAGACTCACCAACCGTGAGATGGAAATTTATCAACTTATCGGTGAAAATTTGAGAAGACAGGAGATAGCGGAGAAACTGAATCTTAGTCTCAGGACCGTTGAAACTTATATTGAACATATCAAAAAGAAAATGAACTTCAGGGACACCCATGAGCTTATAACACATGCAATTAAAGGCACGATGAAAATATAAGACAAAGTGAAAACACTGTTAAAACTATTTTGTCCTGAAATCAGCAAATATCTTACGTTCCATAATTCCCCTTTCGATGCATTTTTTATTCTATTCCTCTATAAGCGCTGATTTCGTTTTTCCAATAATAAATAAAATATACGTAAATCCCCGATACTATAATTACGCAATATTACGTATCGAAAAAGTTGATATTTCAATCATGAGAACATAATATATCCAGGCAGGAATTTTATTGACATACATATCCTTATCAATAAAGGGGGACATCGCATCATCAACGATTCTTTAAGACTTCATTTGGAGAAGATCACAAAACTTCCCGCATTTCCCGCTATTGTACAAAAGATATCAACTCTCATTAATGACGATTTAGTCTCGGCAAAAGGAGTGGCAATTCATGAAGATTTTTATTATAGATGATGAGCTTTGCATCCGGGCTGCGCTTTCAATATATTTCAGCATAGAAGGGCATACGACAATAACTGCTTCATCAGTAAAAGAAGCAGAAGCGATAATTGAAAGAGAGACCTTTGATGCTGCATTAGTAGACTTCTGTATCCGTGATAGAAAAGGGACTGAAATAGTACGACTGATTAAGGAGAAGAGACCGGACGCAGAGATCATAGGCATGAGCGGAACAGAACAAGGACGTACATTCAACCTGGCAGGCGCTGATGCCTTTATCAGAAAGCCCTTCAATAATAAAGAGATATTAGAACTTATTAATGGGAAATGACTCCTATATTTGACTGTCATGCTGCATAGTATCTGTAGCGGAAAGTGATAGTTTGATATTAATATGTCATTTCGAGCGAAGCGAGAAATCTTAACCTGTTGCAATGCCGAAAGATTTCTCCCGCTGGTCGAAATGACAATCCGGCTATGGAAGAAATTTATAGTTTCCGCAACAGGAACTACCTTTGAAAAAAGGTGACAAAAAGATAACATATTTATTTTAAAATTAAGTTTTTTGAGGGGATATGGAGAGAAGGCGCTCTACAAGATACAGGGTTTTTACAGATTCTGAGATTATCTCGGGCAATAAGAGATATGAGGGCGTCATAGGCAATATTTCAGAGAATGGCGTGTATATAAGAATAAAGTCTGTGGATGCCAGGATAAATTTCACGCCTGAATCAATATGTGCTCTTAAATTTGAACTTCCTTCAGAAGAGACGATAACGCTGCGCAGCAGGTTAGTATATGCTTATGAGATTCCTCTTGTTACATCACAGGGCAAATTCGCGTACAATCTGGGTCTGGAGATCATAGATCCATTGCCGGAATTTATTAAACTATATGAAGCTGCAGTAGTGAAGAAATTAAATGATCAAATCAAATCATTTTCCTGACAAACAATCG
>JACQXG010000059.1:15520-16486 GCA_016208905.1 Nitrospirota bacterium | reverse complement strand
TTCAATGCCCACGATCCTTCCCTGAATGTCCTCCAGCACAGCGTCAACCTCTTGTCCGGAGGACGTGCGAAAATAGAACAGGGAACAGCGTGTTTTATTCCATGTCATCTGCTTGCGCAATTCCATAACGACAAAGGTCTCAAGCAGATGGCCGTAGAACTGACGGTCCCCCGGGTGCTCCCGGTTCATGACCCCGGAAAGCTGCGCAGCCATGCCGCTGTCTACCAGGTGGAGCTTTGGCGATTTCACGAGACGCTTGCCCCGGTTTGTGGACCATGCCGGAAGCGGCTGGACGAGAAACGTGGTTTCGAGAAGACTCAAATATCGCCGCAAGGTGGTGTGAGCAAGCCCTGTTGAGCGGGAAATCTCGGACATGTTGAGAAGTCCGCCTGAACGGGCCGCCATGAGAGACAACAACCTCGGCATGTCGGTAAGTCCCACTATATGGGCAAGATCGCGCACATCACGCTGGAGAATAGTGGTAATGTATGCCCCGAACCACGCCTGTCGGCGCTCCGGAACGGTCCGGGCTACCGCCTCGGGATATTCGCCTGTCAATACACACTTGACGATGTCGCGGTCCGCCGGTCTGGCCTTTATCATCCGGGGCATATCTGCGGAAAATACGGCGTCAATGAACCTCTCCTGTCGTCCCGCCAGCTCTCCCTGCGAAAAGGGCCACAATGTTACGATCTCTATCCTGCCGGCCAGCGACTCCGATATCTTCGGCAGCAGCAGGACGTTCGCTGAACCTGTCAAAAGAAACCTGCCCGGTTTGCGGTCCCTGTCGACCTGACGTTTGATGGCCGGAAACAGCCCCGGTGCTTTCTGCACCTCGTCAATGACGGTCATACCGTCCTGCCTCCTCAGAAAACCAACTGGATCAGCGGTAGCAGCGGCCAAGACCGTAGCATCGTCCAGTGTAAAGTAGTTACCTCTCATCTCCCCGGACAACTCTTCGGCAAG
>JACQXG010000059.1:0-15513 GCA_016208905.1 Nitrospirota bacterium | reverse complement strand
TTTTTCCTGTCTGCCGCGCCCCGTTGAGCAGTACAACAGGTGTATCCGCCAATGCTTCACGAAGACGGTCAATAATATTTCTTCGGAACATGGCATTATTTTAGCCAGATGATGGCGAAATTGCAAGACAGCGAAAAGATACTCTTACCTTTTCTATTCTCATAAAAATATCCTGACTCAAAACCCGCCGAATTTTTCTATTGCCTGGAAAGCCGCTTTTTGTGTATATTCATTGCAATACAGGGCGAGGCGATTGCTGAAATTGCCGGCGTCAGGGCGATTCCGGGGTGTTCTTGTGGGGTCAAATTTTCTACGTTGATGACTTCTTACCTTTAACTAGGGCATCAAGCACAGTAAGTTTTTTTACTATCTCTCCTACAATCAATTGATCGAATTCTGGTTTATCCGGCTCATCATGCGTTCCTTTATTCAAATAATTCCACATGACGTTGCTTTGAGTTTTTAAACCTAACAGATAGTCAAAGATGTCTACAACGGCTTTGAACTCATTTGTGGCATCGACCTTTTTAAGAAAACTGTTTATTGCCTGCACAACTGTCATGAGGTCTGGTTGTCCGTTAGGTGAACGGATAGCTACTTCAAACTCGGTTTTATAACTGAAACACCCTGCGGTCTCTGCCGCAGGGTTCTTCACAATGAGCGATGGAATAACGCAATGAACGCAATGTGATCAAATCTTCATTATTCACAAGGATTGCAGCACAACAGTTCCATAAAACCATAGTTTAATTAATAAGAACTCTCTGTGGTCTCTGCCATATGGTTCTTCACAATCAAACGGGATTGTGAAAAGTTCCATAGGAGTTTGCCGGCTTCTTCAATCAGGAGGCTTCATGAGTTGGTTTACAACCTCATATCCGTATCAATCACGGGCCGAAAAAGGTTTTGGGGCGTGGTTTATGAATTCGTTGAACTGTTTTAGAAACTCAATATATGCATCGGCGTCAACTCCTTGACTATATATCCATTATCCTTTACAATCTTGTTAATAATGTTGCTTATACGGTAAACCAATGAAGAAGCTGGAAGCGTTATTGACATTGCAGAAATCCAAAAGGGACATCTTCAGCCTGAACGACCTGAAAAAACTCCTGCGGATTGAAAACAACAACACCGCCTATGTACAGGCGAACAGGTTGACATCGGACGGCATCCTGGGGAGAATAACCAAAGGAATCTATTGTTTGAAAGACACCAGGCCCGGTGATTTTGAGACGGCTAACTTCCTTTATAAGCCTTCATACATTTCCCTGGAATCGGCGCTGGCATACTACGGTATTTTGATACAGACGCCTCTGACGATAACCTCTGTCACGCCCAAAAGGGCAAAGAAGATTCATGCAGGGAACAGGGAATTCACTTATTCGCATCTGGACCAGAAGTATTATTCCGGCTATATCAGGGAGCAGGGCTTTATTATTGCAACGCCTGAGAAGGCGCTTATTGACACCATATTCTTTGCCGGTTACGGCAGGACAGTGATCCATCCCGAGGAATGGGTGTTGACCGGCATTGATAAGAAAAGATTGAAAAAATTATCGGAAAAGATTGAGAGCAGGATATTCAGGAATTATTTTAAATCGTTAAACATCTGTTAAAGATATGATCAGTAAAGGACAGATCAAAGAGTTAGCGCAGAAATTTGCCATTGATGAATTTTCTGTTATCAGGGAGTATCTGCAGATTCTCTTTCTGTCGGCGCTCTATGAACAAAAGGAGAGTTTAAAGATTTATTTCAAGGGCGGCACCGCCCTCAGGTTGCTGCTTAACTCCTTCAGATTTTCAGAAGACCTGGACTTTACTTCTTTGAGGACCCCGGATGAGTTAAAAAAAATCCTTGCCAGGGTTATCAGGGAAATAAACCTCATTGTGCCAAGCGTCGAGCTCCGGCAGGTCAAAACCAATATTAACAGCTTCACAGGTTTTCTGAGATACAAGACCGATGAAATGAAATTCCCGTTGAATATCCATTTGGAGTTCTCTTTGAGGGAAAAACCCCTGACAGAGAAAGACGCTGTCCTTGAGACATTGTTCCCTGTCAGCCCGTATCCTATTGTGAAATGTCTTTCATGGGAAGAAATCCTTGCAGAAAAAATCAGGGCGTTAATGCACAGGGCAAAGGGCAGAGACCTTTTTGATATCTGGTATCTGCTGTCAAAAGGAATAGAAATCGACTGGAAAATGGCTGATAAGAAGATGGCATTCTACAAGAAAAAGGTAACACGTGAAGATGTATTGAGCAAGATCAGAAGCTTTGACCAAAAGATACTGAAATTAGACCTTGGGAAGTTCCTGCCCTTAAATCAGAGAACAATAGCAGCGCATATTAAAGAGATGCTGATGGAAAAGTTGAAATAGATTCTTACAACTTCATATCCTTCTCCCTATTAAATCCGATCTTCGCTCGCTTCTTCTCCTTCAGCCAGGTCCCTGTCTGTCATGACCTTTTAATGTCTAATTAAAAATATTCTCTGCTCAATAATTTCTCTTGGAATGATTTCGTTCATGCTGTCCCCTCTCTTTAATAGTGCCGTAGTTCCGCATTGCAACAGCGCCACAGAACCTCAAGTCCATAGTGCCATAGTGATTGTGTTTGTTCTATTAGCGTAAAATTCAAAGGGCCCGGCAATATGATACGCAAAGATAGCGATAAAAGGGAGATGGGAATATAATAGTTTTAACCGGTTAAACGTCTCATTCTTCAAAGCCGTATTTCTTTAACTTTCTCCAGAGCGACACCCTGTCGATGCCGAGCACCTGGGCCGCAACCGTCCTGTTGCCGCCGACCTCTTTCAATACCCAGTTGATATATGCTGTCTCCTGCTCTTCAAGGGATGGGATTTTGCCTTCTTTCTTTCTGAAAGTTCTTATGCTTAATTCCTTCAGGTCTTCGGGCAGGTGGGCGACTTCCATGTTTTCGTTGTTTGTAAGGGCGACCCCTCTTTCCATGATGTTTTCCAGTTCCCTCACATTACCGGGGAAATCGTAATTCATGAGGATGGCGATTACTTCCTGGGATATGTCCTTGATGTCTTTCTTCATGAGCGCCGCGTATTTTTTCAGGAAATAATAGCCCAGCAGCGGAATGTCATCTTTGAGCGCCGCGTATTTTTTCAGGAAATAATAGCCCAGCAGCGGTATGTCATCTTTTCTTTCCGAGAGCGGCGGGACACGGAGGGAGACAACGTTCAGCCTGAAATAAAGGTCCTGCCTGAATCTGCCGGTCTTTATCTCGTCATGGATGTCCCTGTTTGTAGCGGCCACAAATCTTACATCAATGCTTGTCGGTTTTGTTGCGCCGAGCCGGAGGACCTCTTTCTCCTGAATGACCCTCAATAACTTCACCTGCATTGAAGGAGGCATTTCTGTTATCTCATCCAGCAGCAAAGTGCCTCCTGACGCCATTTCTATCAGTCCGCTCTTCATTGAATTGGCGCCTGTGAAGGCGCCCTTTTCATGGCCGAAGAGCTCATTAGTCAGAAGCTCCTCTGTGAAGGCCCCGCAATTGACCGCAAAAAACGGGCCGTCCGCCCGCTTGCTATTGAAATGAATGTATCTTGCAAACAGTTCCTTGCCAGTCCCGCTCTCTCCTGTTATCAGCACATTACAGTCTGTCGGGGCGATCTGTCTTGCCGTATCAAGGATCCTCTGCATGTTTGTGTCCTGTGTGATTATCTTGACCTTCCCTTCATATTGCTCGATCTGTTCTCTGAGTTGAGCGTTTTCCTTTTTCAGTCTTACTCTTTCAAGGGCCTCTCTGATTACCTTCCTTACCTCGTCCAGTTTGAAAGGCTTGGCTATATAATCATGCGCGCCCAGTCTTATTGCTCCTGTTGCAGCCTGGATTGTCGCGTATCCCGTCATCATGACAACCGCGGCATCCGGATAAAGCTCCCTGCACTTTTTGAGTATCTGCATGCCGTCCACCTTCTCCATGCGAATGTCCGTCAGCACGACGTCGAATTCCTGCTCATCAATATATTTAAGGGCATTGGCGCTGTTGTTTGTGCCGACGACCTCGTAGCCTTCTTTTTTCATTGCGTGCATCAGGTTCTTGAGCGTTATCTTTTCATCATCAACTATAAGTATTCTGGCTGTGCTGCTCATCAGCTAATTATGTCCTTTCATATCACTAAGTGGCCGTGTATTTATCCGGAAATATGATGCTGAAAAATGATAACTCATATTTGTTGCATTATGCAATCCCTGGTCATGGTGATGCAACAGAGTAGTTTCAGCACCGGCCAAATAAGGGTAAATCCCTTTTTGTTTCATAATGTTGCTGGCGTATTTTACGAACAGATTAAACCTCTCATTTCTTCTCTAATTGCAAAGTGCAACGATATTTCAGTTTTTCCGGAGCATACTCTACGAGCAAAATCCCATTAAATTAGCTGGTTGCATCATTTATCAATCCTGGCATGAATCGTGATATATAAAAATGCATCAGCCACTTGATAAAAGAAAAAATATAAACCTGACAATTAAAAGAGGAGGACATCATGAAAAAGCTTATGAAGAAATTAGAGGACGTATACGCAGCAGCCGCTTTCGCGGAGGCTGGAGAGTATGAGACCGCGATAGGAATAATGAGGGAAGAAAAAAGAGACCAGACAAGAAAACAGATTACAAAAAGACCGGGCACCCAGTTAAGGGCGTAGGTAAGGAGGACATCATGAAAAAGCTTTTGAAGAAATTAGAGGATGTTTACGCAGCAGCCGCTTTCGCGGAGGCAGGAGAGCATGAGACAGCCAAAGAAATTATGAGGGAAGAAACAAGAGATCAGAAGAGAAAGCAGATTACAAAAAGACCGCGCCCCCAGTTAAGGGCATCAGGGAAAAAATAATCTATTTACTATTACGGCAGAGAGACTGAATGAAAAAAATCATCAGGAAAATCGGGGATACAATGTCAGCAGCCGCCTTTGCCGAAGCCGGAGAGTTCGAAACGGCAAGAGAGATCCATAAGGGACAGAAGACAGTCCTTCTTGCAATCTCCGACAGCCTCTTTGACAGGAACGCCCTTAAATATGCGTTGAATGTCAGCCAGAGGACCAATGCAGCGCTGGAAGTCCTGTACGTGACCCCGTTTGAAAGAGAGAGGGTAAATCTGAACAACTTTTTAGCTGAAGTACAAAGGGAAGGATTCAGGTTCAGCCTTGTAATGAAAACCGGATGCGTGAAAGAGGCGATTCTCAAATATACAGACAAAAGGAGCGAGATACTTTTTGTAATAGTAGGTTCAAAATTCGAACTCGATGTCGAATGTAAAGGGGGTGAGAGATCGCTGTCTGACGCGTGGAAGAGATTAAAGTGTCCGCTGGTGGTAGTCTCAAAAAATGAAGCGCCGCTTCCGGCATAAAAACAAGAGTTATGAGTTAAGAGTTAAAATCAAAAAGGAGGAAAACTAAAAATGGGAACGGGAAGGCGTGTGTTCGAGTTTCTCAAGATGGCGTCCATTGCTCACGCCAAATGGGACTATGAAGTCTCAATGAGTATTTTAAAGCAGAGGAAGAAGATGTGGATACTTTTCATAATGCTTCTTCCGATTATTGCAGTTTCTGCGCTGCAAGCGGGAGACATGATCGGCAGCAAGACCGCATATGCACCGGCATTTTATTCCACAAATATTTTCTTGATATCAATTGCAATCGGTCTTTGTGCCGGACTGATTACAGGCTGTATCGGCGCAGGAGGCGGTTTCATTATTACACCGGCTTTGATGGCAGCGGGAGTAAAAGGAATACTAGCGGTAGGGACAGACCTTTTTCATATCTTTGCAAAAGCAATCATGGGGACTGCGGTCCATAAAAAGCTCGGCAATGTGTCTGTCAAACTTGCGATAGCATTCCTAGTAGGTTCCGCAGGAGGGACCTTCATCGGCGGCGCAATCAACAAGGGGCTCTATGACTATGACCCGAACCTGAGCGAGGCGTTTATCAGCCTTATCTACGCGGTGCTTCTGGGCTTCCTCGGATTCTATGCCCTTGCCGACTTCCTTAAATCAAGAAATTCAAAAGACACAGGCGATGCCCACGGCGGTTCAGCAGGGATGACGAACCTCTCTGTTAAAGTGCAGAATGTAAAGATACCCCCGATGATCAAATTTGATGAAGACTATGCGGCAGGCGGCAGAAAGATTTCCGGCGTAATCGTTGCAATGGGTGGTGTTATCGTTGGTCTTATGGCTGCAATCATGGGTGTAGGCGGCGGGTTCATCACCTTCCCGATGTTCGTCTATGTATTCGGCGTTTCTTCAATGACTACTGTCGGCACCGACATTCTCCAGATCATCTTCACTGCAGGACTTGCCGCAACGACCCAGTATGCAATCTACGGTTATGTTTTCTACACACTGGCAATGGGAATGCTTCTCGGCTCCCTTATCGGCATTCAGGTAGGGGCGCTTACAACAAAGGTCGTTAAAGGCATTCACATCAGAGGATTTTATGCAGTATCAATTCTCGCAGGCTTTATTAACAGGGCCGCTACACTTCCGAAGAAACTTGTGGAGCTCGAAGTAATTAACTGGTCCAAACCTGTCGTTAAAGGCATTGAATCCGCCGGCAATATAATATTCTGGGTAGTTGTCGCGGCTTTTGCAGCATGGGTCATAGGCAAGTTTGTTGTAAATATAGGCGTCTTAAGAGGAGAGGATGAAAGTGTAGCTCCCGTGCTTGTAAAGGAGGAGGTATAACATGATAGTAAGAAATAAAAAAATGTTCAGTATGGGCGTTGTGCTGGCCATATCGTTCTTATCGGTGCTGGTATTGATCTTCTCGCCTGTATTTCCCGGCGGCAAGAACGGCCTTGTGTTTTCGGATGATATGTTCAACAAACTTTCAAAAGGCTCGTCATACTTCATCCCGAAGGTGGCCAAGTCTGTTGAGACAGTCAACGGCAAGACTTTATCGTTAAGCATCAAACTCGATAAAGCAGAGGATGTTGAAAGCACCGCGAAGCTTTTCACCGCTGCGGGCGCGACAGTTGAGACCCAGGACACTCAATTGAAGATACAGGGTGACCTCGGCGCGATACTCACAAGCGCATTGCAGGATGCCGACTCAATGTACAAAAATGACGGCAAGGCAGTCACTGCCCGTTATGGATATGATGAAAAGACAGCCATGAAAAACTGGTGGGCCGCCCTGACCAAGTTTGATAAAGAGCTTAAAAAAGAAAAGCAGATCGCTGAGGCAAAGGTCGTCTCCGATGTTATCAAGAAAGGGATTGAGCCGGGGTACAATTTTTATCATATTGAAGCGAACAAGGTTGTGGACCATGCAGGCATGATGTCCGGTCTTCTCATATTTTATGTTGCATATACCATGTGGTGGGGATATGCAATATTCTATATGTTCGACGGACTCGGACTCAGCATGAAGAAGGCGAAGGTCAAGAAAGAGGCGTAATGAAAGTAGGGGCGGGTTTTAAACCCGCCCCCGCTCATCTCTTGCCACCCCTCTCACATCAATCACTTCTTCCTCAAAACTCTATCACCCGTTTACCGCTATCGGTATGAATGGTCAATCCATCAAAGCATGTTACGGAATCAGCTTTGGTCCATGATCCGATAAAGACTAACAGTGTTTCTTACGATAAAAAGGAGTGACTATAATTCAGCGTGACATTTTATTTCTTTTGCTGAAGAAGAGGGAGTGTTAATAAAGTTAGATATGTTCTCTGTTCCATTTCATGATCTTACCAATTGTATATAACTCTTATTATTTAATCCTGCACTGACTGACAACAACATATCATAATTATGATATAATATTTTCAATTAAATGATAAGGAGGTGTTAGTATGCCGATTATTAAGCCTATATCCGATCTAAGAAACAATTTCAATGAAATATCTGAGCTTTGCCATAAGGAGGAAGAACCGGTCTTTATCACAAAAAACGGTCAGGGAGATATGGTAGTTATGAGTCTGGCCCTTTACGAAAAGCAGCAGGCGCTCATTGAACTGTATCAAAAGCTGGATGAGGCAGAGTTTGAAAGCGCATCTGGCGTGCCTGGACTATCACACAAAGAATTCATGAAACATGTAAATTCTAAAATAAAGTGAAAAAGAAATATAAAATCAAATATCTTCCCGTTGCGCAAAGAGATTTAGTCGAAATTATTGAATACATTAAAACTGACAGTCCTCTTTCGGCTTACAAATTTTTCGACAGGTTTGACAAATCTGTCGTCAAGCTTGAAGATTTTCCTTTCATGGGACAAATTCCAAAAGACAACCGTCTGCATAGGCTGAAATATAGAATCTTTGTTATTGACAGCTATCTGATTTTTTATGTCGTGAAAGATGCCATCGTGGAAATCAGAAGAATTCTCCATGGGAAAAGAAGATATTCTTTCCTGCTGTGAATTCACTATCACTCAAAGAGGCTTCATCCCATTGGGCCGGACGGCAAGCAGGAATATTAATCTCTGTGAAAGCTTACGTCGCGTGAAAAGCTATAAAATATGAAGGTCTGATTTGCAGGGAAAAATTACACTTAAGTCCTTTGGTATGCTAAATTATAGCCTATGGCACGGTACAGAAAAATCCTTGTTGCGGTTGACGGATCTGATTCAAGCAGAAATGCCTTCTGTCAGGCATGCAAGATAGTCCGGGATGATAAAAGCTGGATTACAGTCATCACGGTAATTCCTCTTTATCAGGACCAGATCGAGGTGCTCAGCATAAAAGAAAAGGTCGCCAGGAAACTGCGTGAAGAAGGAGAAAAAATAATCTCCGAGATAGGGGTGCTTGCGCGTCAGGAAGATGTCTTCATAAGAACATATGTTGAAGAAGGCGTTCCTTTCCAGAGCATAATAGATTTCGCCGAAGACGGAGGGTACGATTTGATAGTTACAGGCAGGCATGGCATAACCCGCTTCGAAAAGGCCCTCATAGGAAATGTAGCTGCACGTATCATCGGTCATAGTTCCAGAGACGTCCTTGTAATTCCGGGGAATTCATCTGTCGGATGGAACAGCATAGTTTTCGCTACAGACGGTTCAAGGTACAGCTCTGCAGCTGCGGACAAGGCTATGGACCTGGCAAAGTCTTACAATGGAAACATTAAGGTCATATGCTCTGTGGATGTGACCGATGAGTTCCTTGCACAGGCCCCGGAAGTGGTTGAACGTATGGTTAAAGAGGCAAAGGTATTTACTCAGGCTATAAAAGAAAAGGCTGATGCGTTAAATATAAATATCGAGACATTTGTCCGTGAAGGAGAAACGTTCAGGGTAATAACGGACCTCGCTAAACAGGCAAATGCAGATGTCATTGTAATGGGAAGTCATGGCAGGACCGGGATTAAAAAAATACTCATGGGAAGCGTAACGGAAAAGGTCATCGGTTACGCCCCGTGTCCCGTGCTGATTGTACGTTAGTGAATGCAACTTCTTGTAAATGGCACGCTTCAGGCGGTGGCCTTTTTCAGGGTATAAATGGCAGACTTATTCAATAAAGACAACATCACTAATCCGACACTCAGGAGTTTAATACTCCATCTGGTAGAGAAATACCGCCTGTTCCATCTCAGCGTTGTCCAGGTTTTACTGGCAGTTATCACCCCTATGCTTTTGGCCGCAGTTCTTATACTTGGCTGGATGTACGCCAATAAAGTAAAAGAGATCGTAACCAATGACTTTAACCAGCAGCAGCTTGTCCTCGCCCAGCACGCGGCCCGGCAGATAGAAAACAGTCTGGACCTTCTGAAAAAAGAGTTGTCACTGCTCGGTCTGTCGCCGTCCATTCAATACTTTGAAAAAGTCTCAATGGGAAAGAGGATGGGCATCACCTTCTCAAGCGTGAGGGAGCAGGGGGTACTGGAAGTACGATACGTTGAATCCATACTTCAGCAAACTCATGTGACAATGAGGTATATCGAGTCTCTGAAGCAGCAGATACATCTTGTGGATGGCGGCGGCTACCGCATTGCTGCAACAAGTCCCGAAGATCTTCTTTTCCTGAAATGGGCCGGGAATGTGAAAAATAGAGGCAGTATACTGCTCGGTGAAGCCGTCCTGACCAAAGTTTATTCTCAGAGAGACGGAAAAAGGGAATTCCTCGCAATGAAGATGGCGGTCCCTGTATGGCAGACGTCTGTTGATGAGGCAAATCCTGTTGCAACAGACAGGTTCTCCGGCGTTCTCCTCTTTGTTATTGATGCAAATCAGTTGATTAAGAAGATAACAGGAGGCATTAAGTCAGGCAAGACCGGCTATGCGTGGGTCATGAATGAGAACGGCCTGTTCCTTTATCACCCTGAAAAGGATTTTGTCGGGAAAAACGCATTTGAGGCAAGAAAGGAAAAAAAACCAACGATCTCTTTTGCAAGGATCAATGCAATACAGAAGGACCTGATGCTTGCGGGTAAAGAGGGAACAAGCTGGTACATATCCGGATGGCACAGTGGAGAAGAAAGGGAGATGAAAAAACTTATTGCATATACTCCCATACACCTTAATGATCCTGATTACAGACTGTGGTCCATTGCTGTCGTTGCCCCCATAAGCGAGGTTGAAAACGCTATCCATTCAATACACATCCGGCAATTTTCCCTTCAGTCGCTGCTTATAATTATTCTCCTTCTCGGCGGAGTGACCGTCATTTCCCTGATGATTACGTGGTCTAACTCTCTGGAACAGGAGGTCGAGAAAAAGACCGTTGAGCTGAAAAAATCTGAAAACCAGTACAGGCAGTTGATAGAGAACGCAAACGACATTATCTTCACTGTAGACCGGGAGAGCGTTATAACGTCCATAAACAAGGCGGGCTGCGCCTTATTCAGAAGCACAAAAGAGGACCTTGTTGGGCAGAATATCGGAGAGATATGTCATAACGAGAGCAGCGCCTTTATGCAGTTTAAGGCGATTGACGAGGTATTCAGCTCAGGAGAAAACAAGCTGATAGTTTATTCCGTCAGTATAAACGACAGTGAAAGGTGGCTCAGCACAAACTTCAGCGGGCTTCAGGATGAAAAAGGCAATATCTCATCCGTTCTCGGTATTTCAAGGGACATTACCAACCGTAAAAGGATGGAAGAACAGATGTTCCATACCGAGAAGCTTGCGTCGGTAGGCACCCTGGCTGCCGGTGTGGCGCATGAGATAAATAATCCTCTGGCTATAATACTTGGTTTTACAGATTTGATGTCTGAAAAGGTCCAAAAAGATTCCGAAATGTACGATATACTGAAGACCATAGAAAAGCACGGGACAAACGCGAAGAGGGTCGTGGAAAATCTCCTGAGCTTCACAAGGGTAGCGGAGGGGAAAGTTGAAGAAGTGGACATAAATAAAAATGTAGAGTCTGTTGTTGCTGTCATGAAAAATACCTTCTCCCTCAATAAAATCTCTTTCAAACAGAACTTATCACCAGGCATACCCCATGTAAAGGGGGGAGCAGGAGAGCTCCAGCAGGTGTTTTTTAATATAATGAGCAATGCAGCGAGCGCTATGAAGGGCGGCGGGATTCTTACAATTTCCACAGCTTCAGAGGAAGGCAAGAAAGTCGAAGTCAGGATATCAGATACCGGATGCGGGATCAAAACGGAGCACAGGAACAGGATATTCGATCCCCTGTTCACTACAAAGAAGGTCGGTGAAGGGACAGGGCTGGGGCTGTTTGTTTCATACGGGATCATCACAAAATATGGCGGGACAATTACATTTGAGACGCGGACAGAAGAAGAATCCGGCGATACAGGGACGACTTTTATAATAACGTTACCGGCGGTGAATAATAGTTCAAAGGTTTAAAAGTTTAAAGGTTCAATGGTTGATGGACTTGAATCATATTATTTATTAGGAGGGACAATGCCTGAAAAATTATTGATCGTAGACGATGAGCCTGACATGCTTAAGCTTCTCAGCATGATTATAAGAGAGAAGACCTCATACGAATCCGTAACTACCAATAATCCGCTTGAAGCCGTTGATCTGGTAAAACAGGGAGGCTTCGACCTCGTAATCGCGGACCTTAAGATGCCGGGACTCGACGGGGTGGAGCTTATTGACGCTATCAAAAAGATAGATGAAGACCTGCCGATCATTATTATAACGGCGTACGGCAATGTTGAATCCGCCCTTGAGATAATGCATAAAGGCGCCTTTGACTTCATAACAAAACCCTTCCGGAAAGAGCATATACTCTATACCATAGACAAAGCCCTGAAACTTGTAAGGCTCAAGAAGGAAAATGAGGCATTGAAGGAGCGGTTAAAGAAAACAGAGGGATAAGAGAAAGGGAAAATATATGGAGCCTTTATCAGAAGAATTAGTTGATGAAACATGGGAGAGCTTTGCCGGCTATAGTGACGAGCAGGCCTATGAAGAGGCACAAATGGTTGGAAAAAGTCAGCCTGAGATTCTGGCGTTTATTATGGAAATGACAGAGGACCTGGACCAGGTAATCAGGGAGCTTGCCGTATATATGTTCTTCGTCATAAACCGCATGTTTCAGAACGGCTACGGGAAGAAAATCGGGAAA
Source organism: Nitrospirota bacterium (assembly GCA_016208905.1). Taxonomy (GTDB): domain Bacteria; phylum Nitrospirota; class Thermodesulfovibrionia; order UBA6902; family UBA6902; genus UBA6902. The sequence continues at coordinate 3,001 of JACQXG010000059.1, read as the reverse complement.
ATATCTTCCGATGAAATCATTGCATGTTACGAAGATAATGAGAAACTCCTGGAGAGTCTCGGGGGCGCCCATGAAAAATTCTTTGAAAGCATAGCAAGGGTACAGATGTCTTCGCAGCCTTTTATTATCAGGTATATTGTAGAGACCCTGTTTGAGGCGGACCAGGAAGAGGACCCCATACTTCTGGGAGAAGAGGACATGGGCTATCTGTTTTTGCTGATGAAGACGGTTGTTGATGTGCTTAATAAGAAGACGGATGTTTAACAAAACCGCTCAAGCCGTTCAAGCGGCTCAAGCGGCTCAAGCGGTTTGAACCATATTTATTTAATAAAGAGAGGATAACAATGAAAGAATACGTAATGATTCCTTTTAATGTTCATACAGACAGGGTTGAAGAGGCGAAAAAGGTCATAAGTGAACTTATCTCAAATGTAAGGGAGCATGAACCCAAAACGTTGCTCTACAAATCACTTCAGCTAAAGCAAGACCCGGCAGGTTTTATCCATTTTATAATTTTTGCCGACAATGAGGCCCACATGCGGCACCGCAGCGCTCCCTATGTGCTTGAATTCATTAAGAAGCTCTATGATCTTTGCCCTGATGAACCGTATCCGCTTTTTCTTGATAGTTTTGATTCGTGCGGCGCTGTTGTTGAAGCATGGGAGAAAATGTGAAGCAACCCTGAAACCAGTTTGCTACTTGTTTTTTTGGTATGGAAATGGTATTCTCTTGATAGTTTTTCATACCGTATGATGATTAAAGAAAGAGTGGGCATCACCCACTCTTTTGTTTTATATATGAAAAATGGAACTGAATAAAATAAAAGAAAAAGTAAGAGAGATAATAGAGCCGGTGATTAACGTCCTTAATATTGAACTTGATGATATTGAGCTGAGTAAAATGAGAGGGAAGGCGCTGTTGAGAGTGTTTATTGATAAGGAAGGCGGAGTTACTATTGATGATTGTGAACTTGTCAGCCGGGAAGTAGAGGCAGTGCTGGATGTGGAAGATCCGATTCCATATTCCTATGTACTGGAGGTATCGTCTCCCGGACTTGACAGACCGCTTAAAACGCCGAAAGACTTTAAACGTTTTACAGGGAGGAGCGTTAGAGTTGTTACTCTGGAGCCGGTATGTAAGCAGACTTTTTTTGTAGGACAGCTTGTGGAGGCAGGCGATGAAGAATTAGTTCTTCTATTGCCGCAAAACAGGAAAGTTACTATTCCATACAAAAATATTTCAAAGGCCAGACTGGAAGTGGAGGCATAATATAATGAATCGTGAGCTAATACATATTATTGAACAGATGAGTAAAGAAAGAGGTATCCCTAAGGAGTCTATTCTAGCAACCCTGGAATCCGCTCTTTTATCTGCTGTGAGAAAAAAATATGGTCTTGAGGCTGAAATAAACATAAGCATTAACCATGATTCTGGTGAAATTTCTATCAATGCAATGAAAAAGATAGTGAAGAAAGTAACAGACTCTTTAACTGAAATATCACTGAAAGATGCAAAAAAAATAGATCCATCAAAAGGATTAGACGACAATATTGATTCTCCAATATCTCTTGATAATTTCGGGAGGATTGCGGCCCAGACAGCCAAGCAGGTGCTGTTTCAGCGTGTAAGAGAGGCTGAAAAGGAAGCTATTTTCGAAGAATATAAGGACAAAGCCGGACAGATAGTCAGCGGAGTGATAATCCGCAGGGAAAAAGGCTGCTATTTTGTTGCCATCGGCAGGGCCGAAGCGACACTTCCTATTAAATCTACTCTTCCTACCGAGAGCCTGAAAAGAGGAGAAACGATCAGGACATATATAGAAGACGTAAAGGTAACGCCGAGGGGACCGGTAATCTTGCTTTCCAGGACCCATCCTAACTTTGTAGCAGAGCTGTTTAAAATGGAGATACCGGAAATTTATGAAGGCCTTGTCGTTATAAAGGGGATTGTAAGGGAAGCAGGCGACAGGACAAAACTGACGGTCTCTTCAAATAACCCTATGGTTGATCCTGTCGGTGCATGTGTGGGCATGAAAGGCACGCGCGTACAATCTATAGTCAGAGAATTAAGAGGCGAAAGGATCGATATAATACCCTGGACAGAAGATCCGAGAGTTCTCATAGCAAAGGCCTTAAGCCCTGCATCCGTGGAGAGCATTGGAATAAATGAAGAGGAAAAAACTGCGATGGTTGTTGTCAATGACCAGCAGCTCTCGATAGCTATCGGCAAAAAGGGTCAGAACGTGAGACTGGCGATGAAACTTACAGGCTGGGACATAGACATAATCAGCGAGACGGAGTACGGCAAGATGAGAAAGGGAGAGATTGAGACAAAGCTTGGGAAGCTCCAGGAAGAAAACCGGTTAAACGAACTCGATGATACCATATCCCGAGAGGATAAAGCCTCTGAGGATGAAGAACAATAAAGATCTCACGCGGACTAAAACTTCTGATTACAGCCCTCAAATATCAAAAGATACCCCTGTCCAATATGTGAAGGGGGTCGGCCCGGCGCGCGCAGCACTCCTTAAACGGCTCGGCATTGAAACCATCGAAGATATCCTTTTCTATTTCCCCTGGCGTTATGAAGACAGAAAAAACCTCAAAAAGATTTGCGACCTGAGCTACGGAAAGCATGAAACTGCTTTATGCGAGGTGGTTTCATCGGATATCATCACGACCCCCAGGAGGAGAATGAAGATATTTGAACTTACGGTCACTGATGAAACTGGTTCTCTCAAGTCCAAATGGTTTAACCAGCCCTATTTAAAAAAGTATTTTCAAAAAGGGCAGAAGGTCATATTAAGCGGTGTCGTAAAAGGTAATCCATACACACGCATCGGCCTGGAAATGGAAAACCCAGATTTTGAGCTGTTCGGTAATGAAGATAAATTAATACATACATCCAGAATTGTTCCTGTATATAAGGCCACTGAAGGACTGTCCCCGAAACAAATCAGGACCTTAATGTTCAATACGACAAGCGCATATTCTTTTGTGGT
>JACQXG010000056.1 GCA_016208905.1 Nitrospirota bacterium | reverse complement strand
TAATGACGCCTCCACCGGGGCCCATCCCACCACGGATCATAATAAGGACCGTACCAGAAATACCATGACGGATATGGCGGCTGGTAATAATAATCATACTCCTTTCTCTCCGGCCAGAGATAGATTTCCTTAATCTCAAAAAGCGGATAATTGTATTCCGCTTCATCAATGAGGCCCTTGCGCATTTCAATAAACTCTCCTGCAACTGTTATCTCCCTTTTCTCCTTGAAGATCAGAGGGTCTAAAATTTCCTTGCCCCGGTAAATAGCCAATAAACGCCCGTTCCCGGCATCGAGGCTTATTAAATAACCACGGGAGTTGACCGGAACGTAGATCGCCTCAATGAGGGAGCCTTCTTTTGTTACGGTTGTTTTAACGATGATACCGCCGAAAATGAAAAGATTGCCCTTGTATTGGATGGGATTTTCCTGGATCTCCGAAGGACTGATGTTATAAGTGCCTTTATCCATCAGGTCTTTCCTGAGTACCGGGACGCATGAAAACAGTATCAATCCAGAAATCAGCATTATGAGCAGATGTTTTTTCATATTCATACCTGTATTAATTAAATACAACAAATCCTGATGAAACGCAAGTTATTTAATAATGGCATGGCGAATAAAAGGATGCACTGCAAAGTTGCCTGACACAAAACCCTTCTGATATACTCAACGCATGATAATAATACCCGCGATAGACCTTAAAGACGGTAAATGCGTAAGGCTTCTTCAGGGGAAGAAAGAGGAAGTCACTGTTTATTCCGATGATCCCGCGTCAATGGCGCAACACTGGGTTGAGCTTGGCGCAAAGCTGCTTCATGTGGTTGACCTTGATGGAGCATTTACAGGGGAGCAGAAGAATTTTGATAAAATCAGGGAGATAAGAAAATCAATTCACATACCAATCGAGCTTGGAGGTGGGATACGGAACGTTGAGAGGATAGAACAGTTAATTAATCTCGGCGTGGACAGGACGATCATCGGCACCTCTGCGGCAAAAAATCCGGTAATGGTCAAAGAAGCCTGCGAAAGATTCCCGGGGAAAGTTATTGTTGGAATTGACGCCAAAGACGGGAAGGTAGCTGTTAAAGGCTGGGTAGAAGTTACAGATCTGGATGCAATAGAATTTGCGAAACGGATGCAGGATAATGGCGCAGCAGGGATAATTTATACTGATATCTCAAGAGACGGAATGCTTACAGGGCCTAATATTGAAGCAATGGACAAGATGGTAAAGGCGGTAGGCATCCCGGTCATTGCATCAGGAGGCGTTTCAAATCTTGGTGATATTAAACAGCTTATGCAGATTAATAACCTCTGGGGTGTGATAACAGGGAAGGCGCTGTATGAAGGGACATTGGATTTGAAAGATGCAATTGAAATCAGCAAAGGAGAAAATTAGGTGCTGGCGAAAAGAATAATACCATGTCTTGACGTCAGGGACGGAAGAGTTGTGAAGGGGGTCAATTTTCAGAACCTGACCGATGCAGGTGATCCTGTTGAGAACGCGAAATTTTACGACGAACAGGGCGCTGATGAACTTGTGTTTCTCGATGTCACGGCTTCTCATGAAAAGAGGAAAATCATTCTTGATGTTGTCGCGCGCACGGCGGATGATGTCTTTATGCCGTTAACAGTCGGCGGAGGCATCAAGAGCCTTGACGATATCAGGGACCTTCTTAACGCAGGCTGCGATAAAGTTTCCATTAACACCACCGCTGTTGTTAATCCGTATTTCATAAGAGAGGCCGCTGAACGTTTCGGAAGTCAGTGCATAGTTGTAGCCGTTGATGCGAAAAGGGTAAGGCCTGATATGAATTATGAGCCTGATGAAACGTGGTTTGATGATCCGTTTTTGAACGAAACCCGGTTGAAAATTCCATCTAATGGCGGAACGGTCTGGGCGATTTCAACGCACGGCGGCAGAAAAATGCGGCAGATAAATGCTGTAAAATGGGCGAAGAAAATGGAAGAGCTTGGCGCAGGAGAAATTCTTCTGACAAGCATGGACAAGGATGGAACAAAGGACGGTTATGATATTAACCTGACAAGGACAATATCTGAAACCGTAACAATACCTGTTGTTGCATCTGGCGGAGTAGGTACGCTCGAACATCTCCGGGAAGGTCTTGTAGAAGGAAAGGCCGACGCCGCGCTCGCAGCTTCAATTTTTCACTACAGGGAATACTCTGTTCAGGAAGCCAAAGAGTATTTAAGGTCAAAGGGCGTGCCGGTAAGGATATGAAAACAGTAATGCGTGATGGGAGTAAAACATTACACATTACTTATTACGGTTTTCTTCTTCTCAATCCGGTATTGTTCCAAAACATCATCACTTGCAGGCTGGACTATTAAATTATAGCAGGCATCTCCTTTTGTGACCAAGACTGTCGCCTCTGGAAGTTTTTTTGCGTCGGAATATCTTGCGCACAGAGACGCAGCAAAGGCAATCGCATCATCGGTTGCTTTACCAAGGATGACGGCTGATGGGCTTCCATAACCAATAACGCTGAATATATAGTCGTCTGAATCTGAAAGCGATTTTATAGCTTCATTTTCATCCTTATTTCTACCTATAATTATTTTACATTCAGGTGAATATCTGAAGTGGCGGCCGACTCTTAAGAAGTTTATGTCCTTATATTCAGGATCGCTGTTGTGGTCAAGGAGCTCTCTTAATTTGAATGAATAATTAGGCTCTGTTAGCAGGCATCCTCCAGCTGGCGCGGGGTATTCAGTTAATCCCAATTCTTCAGCAAGCGACATCTGGGGCCTTCTTGAACGACCATTGAAATTCAGGAGCATTTCCCTTTTTATTAATCCCGTCTCCTCCGGAATCGTGACCGGCAGGAGCTTGCCGCACAACGGTCTTACAACAAGGTCTTTTACATCCGAAGCCTTGTCTATCATAGGAAAACAGTCCCTTCTCTGGCTCATCGGTCTTTGTCCGAGGACTTCGCCGGTGATAAGGAAATCGGCTCCAATTATTTTCATAAATTCTTTTGCTTCTTTCAGCATCAGAATCCTGCAGTCGACGCAGGGGTTCATATTTTTACCATGGCCGTATTTCGGGTTTTTTACTATTTCCAGAAACTTATCCGACAGATGCGCAAGTTTTACCTGAAAGCCGAATTTGACCGATGCAGCAAAGGGGTCTTTTGAGCAGGAAGACTTGTCGCTTATGTCACATCCAAAGTGGTTCATGAATGTTACGGCAGTAACATCCACGCCATGTCTCTGCATCACAAGGATTGCGAGAGTGCTGTCCAGACCTCCGGAATATAATGCAACTGCTTTTGGCATATCTAACCTACCTTGTGTGTATTAAGTTAATTAAGGAATACTGCAGAAGTCCAGTATGTTAAAAGCTTTCTTCACGGCAATTGAATCGGATGGAAGATCAAATACCGGTCTGCCTTCAAGGTCAAGATGAAAGATGTTATCGTCCTCCGGAATATTGAAGATATCTGTAAAAGGAAGTTCGACCCTGCTGTTTTTTATTTTTTCAAAATTCTCGTCAGATACTCTGTTAATTATAAGCTTGCGCTTGTCTACTTCAAGTTTTAGTTCATCTACAAGGCTGTTGATCCTGTTTGCCGTTTGAACGCCTTTCATGGTCGGATCGCTTATGACAAGCAAAAGATCCACCTTGTGTGTGGTCCTCCTGCTCAGATGCTCCATTCCTGCCTCGTTGTCAAGGACAACGTACGGATATTTTTCAGCCAGTATATCAGTATATTTTCTGATGATATTATTGGCGGCGCAGTAACAGCCCGGGCCTTCCGGCCTGCCCATGACCATAAGGTCAAAACCGTTTGCCTCAATGATTGACTGCTGCACCTGATAATCAAAGAGCTGTTCCATGCTCATACCACCGGGACGTTCACCCCCGCTCCGTACAGTTGCCAGAGATTCTTCACGCAGTTTTCCGATGGTCGCATGAATCTGAACACCGAGGGCTTCATTGAGACAGGAATTGCTGTCCGCATCGACAGCGAGGACTGCCTTCTTTTTCCTTTCGATAAGGTAACGGACTGTCAGGGCGGCAATGGTGGTCTTGCCTGTACCGCCCTTTCCTGCAAATGCTATTACATATGCCATGTTATTAATTAATCATTCCTTTCCTGATATAATGGACTATCAGATTAAACCCTGATAGTCCATTATATCAGGAATGTTGATTCTGATAAAAGAGTTTAAATTACGGGAAGTCTTGAAAGGGCCTCTTTTATCTTTTCATCGGGATATTCGTAATCACTTAGTTTACCGTCCATATAATCAGCATATGCCTGCAGATCCAGATAACCATGACCGCTTAGATTAAAGAGAATGGTCTTTTCTTTCCCTTCTTCTTTGCATAATAGAGCCTCATCGATTACGCCTTTTATTGCGTGTGCGGTTTCAGGAGCAGGGATTATAGCTTCTGTCCGGGCAAACTGTAATGCTGCTTCAAACACCCCCATCTGATGATATGCCTTTGCCTCCATCAATCCGTCATAGTAAAGCTGGCATACGAGTGGTGAGTCTGCATGGTATCTCAGGCCGCCTGCATGAATTCCCGGCGGAATAAAATCGTGGCCCAGTGTGTACATCATCAGAAACGGCGTGAGTCCTGCAACGTCCCCATAGTCATACCGGAATTCACCCTTTGTTAGGGTAGGGCATGACGAAGGTTCAACCGCAATGACTCTCAGGTCCCTGCCGTTTATCTTATCTTGCAGAAACGGGAAGCTGATGCCGGCCAGGTTGCTTCCACCCCCGCAGCAGCCGATAATAATGTCCGGGTAATCATTAACGAGTTCAAACTGTTTTTTTGCCTCCAGTCCTATTACTGTCTGATGCATGCAGACATGATTCAGGACAGATCCCAGGGCATAGTTTGTATCAGCGTGCATGGCGGCATCTTCAACCGCCTCTGAGATGGCAAGGCCGAGGCTCCCTGGATTGTCAGGGTCTGCTTCAAGCGCCTTTCTTCCTGATTGTGTAACAGTCGACGGGCTTGCACGAACAGTCGCCCCCCAGGTCTCCATGGCGATCTTTCTGTACGGTTTCTGGCTGCAGCTGACCTTGACCATATAGACAGTGACATCCAGTCCGAAGAGGTTTCCAGCGAGCGCCATTGCCGAACCCCACTGACCTGCGCCTGTCTCTGTGGCTATCCTTTTTATGCCTGCCTGTTTGTTGTAATACGCTTGGGGTATAGATGTATTTGGTTTATGGCTTCCGGCAGGGCTGACACCTTCATATTTATAATAGATCTTTGCGGGCGTATTCAGCGCCCTTTCGAGTCTGTGCGCCCTGTAAAGCGGAGATGGTCTCCATAGGGAATAAATATCAAGTACTTCCTCGGGGATGTCAATCCAGCGCTCCTGAGTTACTTCCTGCTCTATAAGTGCCATGGGAAATATTGCTGAGAGATCATCCGGGCCGATAGGCTGTTTTGTGCCGGGATGCAAGGGCGGCATTGGAAGATTCGGCATGTCAGCCATAATGTTGTACCATTTCTTTGGGATCTCTTTATCGGACAGAACGATTTTTGTCTCTTTCATAATTCCCTCCATGAAAAATGTTTTACGTGATTTGAGAAATTGCTGCAAGGCAGATTGTAGAAGGAGATTTGAAATACCTCTGCATAGCGTTAATTTTTTGCAGTATGATTGCAGGATGTTGCAACTATCATCCCCAGTCCTGTACATACTAGAATAACTCCGAGTGAAAAGAGATACCTGTATGGTATTACGGTAGGGCTGAATGTTATGGTAGTACTGCCTCTAATAATGTCCAGTTTATTTGCACCGAATATCACGATCATGTTACCCATATTTTGAAAAAAGTTTGAGGTCAGGCATAACTCGGGAACGGGCTTAAACTCTGTGATAAATGGAAGAGTTGCTGTAGGTAAACAAATTCCTGCAAGGATCATAATAAGTCCGATTTTTCTGGCTTTCATCATTTTGATCACCTACCATTTTTTTGTTTTTTTTAGACGTTACAAAAAATATTTCTTTCCGTTGCTTATATTAACCATAAATTAATTGGCTGTCAATAAAACAAATCAATAATGTGAAGACGCTAGCCCGGCTATGATCTGCTAAAGGTATGTTACCTGTGGAAAAGACAAGTATCCCAATGGTTGTATAGAAGTTCTCTAGAATATTATTTTCATATATATAAATTAACACCTTCTGCACTTTGTCGCATGCTAGTTCGCAAACAAAAAACCGCAGGCCAAAGCCTGCGGTTTTTGAATATTGATTCCCACCTTGTCGTGAAGAAATAAAAACTATAAACCATGTTTTCCAGGTGGGTGCCTTGAAAGTAAGATCAGGCTTCCCCGTAGGGGCACAACACTTACTATAGCCAGCTCCCAAAAATTAAATGGTCGGAATAAGCTTCCATTCTTATCACGAACAAGGCAGGTAATTTTTTATTACCTTTGATTTTTTAATATACATAATAATGCTTCGTAATACAAATTAAAAATTGTTATTCGTTTTATAAGAAAAACTAATATGATAGAGATTTAACTTATAACGCGCTATTATTTCACCTTTATACCGTATTTATTTCTTACCTCTTTTATCTTCCCGCAGGTATAATCACCCTCGGGGCAGGGGGCGTACAGACATCCGGGCCCTGCTTTATCAAATATCGTTGGGGCGATTTTTTTAACGAGCTTCAACATTTCTTCAGACATCTTCCTGATTTCCCACTGGGCTCGGTTACAGCACCTCTGTCTGAAAAAATGGAGAAGTTCCCTGGCATTCATAGTGACCATAATTTTTGTTTCGGCTGCATTAGGGAGGATGAAACGAGCATCCTGATTGGCTGACTCGCCTTTTATGCCTTTTTCATTTAACTTATCTAGCATATTATTGTAAGCGTTATGGGCTTCTTTCATGAAAGCAATAAAAGCACGTTTTAAATCTTTGTCTTCTTTAATACTCGGGGGGATAATATAATCAAAAGCAGCTTGTTCACTTACATATCGCTGAGACTGCTGGCTGTATGAGGCAACTCTGTGTCTTACAAGCTGATGCGAGCAGGCCCTTGAAATACCTTCGATTGCAAATGTAAATGAAGGATGTTCTATGGGAGTCATATGCCCCATTTTCACGAGTTTCTCGACAAATGATTTCTGGTCTTTAGACTCGATCTTGCCCTTCAGGGACGTTATGTCTGCTGGGCTGTAGCAGAGTTTGGCAGCCATTGCTATTATTTCTTCAGGATTTGGTGTATGTCGAAGAAGAATAACTTTTAATTTTACCTCAGACATTAATTCCTCCTTAAATATTTATGGGAAATTACAGCGTTATTATGAAATATAATAATCCGGAGATATGGTGATGTCAATTAATTAATAAGCTTGGACGGATGGAGGTTAGAGCAACTTTTTCACCAGTTTCTTCTGCTAGCTCTGAAATTATAATTAATGCAATATGGTTAACTATCTTGATTTATATGATTATCTAAAATAAAAAAAATGGATGCTGACCCTTGAGGGGAAATGGCTAAAGTTTATTGTGGGCTCTTGTTTAGGCGGGAAAACTTTTATGCCAGAGATCAGCATCCATAGTCTTGTTTATGTCTTGGTGTCTTATTTTTTAAGTTGTTTCTCCTAATATTTAATATATACAGTAAGTTTAAATAGCTCCAAAAATTCCGTTAATATTAGTATATCAGTTTATTAGCCCTAAGACAATACCCCAGTTCAAATATAATAAGCCTTAATATAAAGCCTGATTATTGGATAGGTAATTATTTTTTTTTAACTTTAGTATGCCATGAAAAAAACTAATCGAGGTTAAAAGTTTTGCTTCAAACTAATTATTATATTTGAAGAACAAGAATGCGTAAAATAATATTAATGTTAAGAAATGTCGGTCCTAGTAAGGTAGGATAATTAATAAAAATATATTACAGAATAAAAGCAATAATATTAATAATGTAATATATTTAAAATAAATAAAATCCGGCACTAAAACATCAATCTGAAAATAATAAAAAAAGTCAAAGTAGTTATACTGATGTCAGACCTTCGCGAATTGCATATTTTGTCAGCTCAGCAACATTACGGATATTTAGTTTGCCCATAACCTGCCTTCGGTGCGATTCCACTGTCTTGGCGCTCACGTGCAGGTCAACTGCAATCTGCTTTGTTGATTTACCCTCAGAAATAAGTTGCAGAACTTCGCGTTCTCTTTCAGTCAGCAAGGAAAAGGCCTGGTGACCTGCACTAGACGGTTGAGACACAAGACTTTCCACGACAAGACTGGCAATCTGAGGGTTGATATAAGTTTTTCCATCCATTACAATGCGAATGGCATGTTCAAGCTCATCAAAAGCACTGTCTTTAATCAGATACCCTGATGCGCCTGCCTTGAATATTTCTGATATAAACTGTTTGTCATAATGCATCGAAAGGGCTATTATTTTGACTTTTGGATAATCCGTGATAATTTTTCGAGTTGCATCTATACCGTTTAAATCAGGCATGCTGATATCCATAATAACCACATCCGGTGAAAGTTGCTGTACCAGACGTATTGCTGTCCTCCCGTCTGCGGCTTCTCCGACAACTTCCATGTCGTCGTAACCCTTTACAAGTGAGCAAATACCGTCCCGAAGAATTTTGTGATCATCGACTAATAAAATCTTTGTTTTCATACTAACTCCTTTCAGAAGAAATATTATCAAACATGATGGGCGCTGCCAGAGTAACCCTGGTGCCCTGGCCAGGTATAGATTTAATTTCAAATTGCCCGTTAATATGATTCATTCTTTCTCGTATATTAAAAAGACCATATCCGTTATAATTGACTGCCGGCTCGGAAAAACCTGTCCCATTATCTTTAATGACAATGCGAAATATACCGTTGTCCCTGGACATTATTATTGTAGCTTTGGTTGCCTTAGCATGTTTGACAATATTTACCAGTAATTCTCTTATCGCCTGAAAGAGGAAAAAACGTGTATTGTTATTAAATGGTTTGTCCAGACCGTCATCTATTAATTCAATATTGAGCCCATGTTTTTCCCTGAATTGATCAATTAGCCATTTAATCGCTTGACTGAGCCCCAACTCATAAAGTATAGGTGGACTTAATTCAAATGTCAATGTCCTTGTTTCTTTGATTGTTTGTTCAATTAGATGAAGGATTTCCTTGATATTATTTTTGATTTCAGGAGAAGAAGCTGACTTGTTCAGCAGACCAAGTTTAATTTTTGAAAGAGCGAGTGTCTGTCCTATGCAGTCGTGGAGCTCTGTTGCAATGCGTCTCTTTTCATTTTCCTCAATCAAAGACAGCTGTGAGGTAAGTAATTGAAGTTGCTTTTGATAATCGAGAAGTTTTTTCTCTGCCTGTTTACGAACCCCGACTTCGACTTTAAGATTTTTATTTAGCTCTAATAGTTCACGCGTACGCTCTTTTATAAGATCTTCAAGTCGCTCATGGTTTTTTATTAACTTTTCTTCTGACTGTTTACGTTCTGTGATATCACGATCGAATGCAAGAACGTAGGGCCTGTCGGCTATATGAATAATTTGAGCTGATACTTCAACAGGAAAAGTCGATCCGTCTTTTCGGACATGCACTCCTTCAAAGTATAACGTCTCACCTTCCTTCAAAAGATGACTTCGCTCATTTATAAATTTTCTGGTTTTAGGGTCATAAAGAAATATTATTGGCTTTCCTATCATCTCATCCCTTGAATATCCATACATGACTGATGCAGCATTATTCGTGTCTTCGATAATTAATCCGCTCCTGGTAAATGATAATAGGAAAATACTGTCAGAAGCCTGGTTGAAGAGCGTCCGGAATTTAATTTCATTTTCTTTCAGTGCATTCTCTGCTGCTTTGCGTTCAGTAAGGTCCCTGACAATGCCGATTATACTCATTGGCTGATTATTATTATCATTGACAATGAAGGCAGCGAACCATATATGGAACATCTTGCCGGTTTTATGTTTTACCAATAACTCACCGTCCCATCTCCCGGTCTTTTTAATCGCAGGGATCATTACCCTTTCAGAGAACCCGGAGTCTGTGATCATCTCGGCAATATTTTTTCCGGATAATTCTTCATGAGAAAAACCGAACATTTCTTCAAGAGAGCTGTTGGAATATATTATGCGTCCGTCCAGGTCCATAATTTGAACGCCGTCAGGAGATTTCTCTACGACATCAGAAAACAGCTTCAATTTTGCCGTGCGTTCTTCTGCTATATGTTCCAGCTGTTTGCGGTATTCATCGAGTATTTTTTCTGTCTGTATGCGGCTTGTTATGTCCCGAAAGACAATGACTACTCCATTCATCTTTCCTTTGTCATCCCTGATTGGAGACGAACTGAGTTCAATGCTTATCTTCGTATCATTCACGGTATGCAAAGTGTATTTAGCCTGAGTAACGGTCAAACCTTCCTTAATTATTTTATGTATAAGATTTTCAGTATGTTGGGGCTTTTCGTACTCTCTTATGTCAAAGAAATCCTGAAGATACTTTTTCTTTACATTTTCAAGTTTCCATTCCGTTAATGACTGAGCAAGAGGATTTATAAATATAATCATTCCCCTGCTGTCAGTTGATATTACTGCATCATTTATACTTCTAAGTGTCGTAAAAAGCTGGTTTTCGTTTTCTTTGAGTTTTTGCTCCATTTTATGCTTATAGAGAGCTATCTCTATTGCTGCCTGTATTTCCCTGTCTTTAAAAGGTTTGACTAAATATCCATATGCTCCAGATTTCTTTGCCTGCTTCAGTCTAGCTTCATCTGTATACGCAGTGAGATATATAACGGGGATATCAAAGCCGGACATTATCCTTTTGGCGGTTTCCACGCCGTCCAGATCACCCTGCAATACAATATCCATCAGGACTAAATCCGGTTTTATGGTTTTCATGCTGTCAATCGCGGCCTTTCCGGTTGAAACGATTAATGGAATGATATACCCTAACTTCTCTAAACTTGTCTTAAGGTCGTTAGCAATTATCCATTCGTCTTCAACAATGAGAATATTGGTTTTGGCCATTATCTATATACCACAATTCTTAATTGATAAAAGTTTTTCTGGAGTTTATAAGTGTAACTGCTTAATGAATGGATCAGGATTGATTCTGAATAATCAGGGTGAGATAGCATTTTTCTTAATAAGAAGTACTACATTTATGTTAACCAACAAATGCATGTATGCATAACTGATGGATTTATCTGCCGATAATGTACTTAATTATCGGCTAATTCATGAAAAAAATCAATTTCCTCCTGTCTCTTGAGGAAATGCCGGCACAGGGAGATAAATGATTCAGGGGAGAACGGATATCAGCTCCTACTTGAAACTCTGGTCCTCTGAAGGGAATATGCCTTTTTCAATTTCTTCCCTGTATGTTCTGATTGCTTTCAAAGCATCTTCTTTGACATGCGAATATTGTTTTACAAATTTCGGAACAAATCTGTCGAACAGGCCTATAACGTCATGCAGGACAAGCACCTGACCGTCGCAATACGGCCCTGCTCCAATCCCAATTGTAGGTATTGAAAGCTCCTCTGATATTTTTTTTGCAAGATTCATAGGAATTGCTTCCAGTATTAAAGAAAAGGCGCCTGCATCTTCAGCCATGTGAGCTTCTTTAATCAATTTATTTGCCGCTTCTTCCGTCTTACCCTGGACTTTATAACCTCCCATCCTGTGAATGGACTGCGGTGTAAGTCCTATATGCGCCATGACAGGGATATCTGATTTAGTCATGGCCCTTATATGATTGACAATTTCAGCGCCGCCTTCCATCTTGATTGCAGCAGCTCCCGCCTCTTTAAGAAACCTTCCGGCGTTTCTTAAGGCATCTTCAATCCCTGTCTGATATGACATGAACGGCATATCGCCGATGACCATGGCATTTTTTACGGCCCTGGTAACCATCTTTGTGTGATATATCATTTCATCCATTGTTACCGGCAATGTGTTCTCAAGTCCCTGAACAACCATGCCCAGGGAATCCCCGACGAGTATCGCATCTATCCCCGCCTCATCCACGATCTTGGCGAACGGATAGTCATAGGCAGTGAGCATGGTAATTTTTTTACCATCTTTTTTCTTTGTCAGAAAATCATGAATAGTAAATCCAGGCATAATATCTCCGTCAATTTAATTATCAAGCTGACCGCTGATAGCTTATGGTTATAAGCTATTTGACTATTTCCACTAGCTCCAGGTCAAATGTCAGTTCTTTTCCGGCCAGCGGATGATTTGCATCCATCATATAACCTTTTTCAGTGCGGCTTAATACGGTCACAACAACAGCCTTGCCGTCCGGTCTGTGCATTTGTATCGTATGTCCGATCCGCGGGTCAAAATTCTCAGGGGCATTTTTTTTAAGAAATTCGAAAACCTTTTTTTCATCATGAAGGCCATAAGCATCTTCAGGGGGGATTTTAACGGTTTTGGTATCTTTCAGTTCCATTCCCAGGATGTTTTTTTCAAAACCAGAAATTACATTTCCCTCACCAATAGTGAACTCTATAGGCAATGTATTAAGTGATGACTCAACTACCTCTCCATTTGAATCTTTAAGGGTATAGTGCACTTTTACTTTATCTCCAGTCTTTGCAGGCATGCGATGTCTCCTTTATCATTATTAGTAGTAAATTTTATTTTGCTGCACAATTATAACATACATTTATCCTGTCACCGGTTGTTTGTTTTTCTGAAATAAAAAATTCCCGCTCCCGTCATTATCATAATCAGACAAAGAATCTGTCCCATGGTAATAAACCCAAAATAGTATCCGATCTGGGGATCAGGCTCACGAAAAAATTCAATAAAGAACCGGACCGTCCCGTAACCCATGATATACAGAGAAAGAAAAAAACCTTTAAATGTCCTTTTCCTGCGGATGCTCCAAAGAATAATAAAAAGAAGAACGCCTTCAAGAAGCGCCTCGTATAGCTGAGACGGATGTCGTAGCTGATTGGTCACATCAAGAGGGAAATACATGCCCCATGGTGCGGTGGTTGCATGTCCATAAAGCTCGCCGTTTATGAAATTGCCTATCCGGCCGAAGGTATATCCCAGCGGTATGGACGGGATTAAAAAGTCTGAGAATCTCCAGAAATCTATCTTGTATTTGCGACAGAATATGGCAGAGGACGTTATAACGCCGATTAATCCGCCGTGATAGGACATGCCGGCAAGTCCTGTAAAATGAAGCCCCCCCTCGAAACTGAACGGGAGTATTATTTCCAGTGGACGGGACAGGTAATAACTGAAATTGTAAAATAACACATAACCGGACCTTGCCCCGAGCATAAGACCCAGTATGGCCCAAACAAAATAGTTTTCAAGCGCGGTTTTCGGGTAATCGTAATCCTCTGTTTTTAACCTGTGAAAAGAAAGAATGTAAAGAACAGAAAAAGCGGCGATGTACATAAGGCCGTAATAGCGTAATTGAAATTGTCCTACCTGAAAAATATACGGTTTGATATGTTCAGGTATATGCTGCCAGAAGTCAATGAAGTTGTTCATGTCCTGTATCTAACCTGTTCTTCAATAAACTGATATATTTTTTTGACGTTCTTAATAAAAAATATCAGGGCTGTCCCGATGATCGTTGCCGCGATTATTATTGTAGCTGCTTTGATATTCTCAAAGTGTAAAAAACGGTTGTTAATAACATACACTGAACCGGTGACCAGCATTGTGACAACGACGGTCAGCAGGGAGAATACGATGACAATCATCATGAAGAATATATGAGGCAGCAGCCGGTGGACTGGTGATTTCGACTTGGATCCGGAAAATGTCATGCGGTTATTTTACGAAATAAGAGGTACAGGTTACAAATATAAGCGGAAATAATTTTACTGATCAGAGCCTTTAAGGTCTTGCAGTAAAGATAAATGAAAGGACGCTTTTTGGCCCAGAAAGATATTGCAGATTATTCAGGATTACATTATTCTACTATGAGTGGACTCAAGAAATAATTCTGGAAAACAGCAATAGTTAAGACCTGATGTTTTTGTTGTTCTGAGTTTAATGTGCCTAAAGGAGGATAATTAATTAGACATGAATGGGAAAAATTTATTTATAGTGTCTGTTCTTTTTCTACTGGTTAGTTGCAGTTCTACAAATACGCTTCGTGTAGAGAATAATATGAGCAAGTTTTCATCATCAAAAAAAATATATATAGAGACCGGCAAAGAGATTGTGCCCCTTTCATCAACACTGGAGAATGAGTTAAAGATTGCTAAATTCCTGACAACTAGATCAAGGAAGGAAGCAGATTATATTTTACTATTTGATTACACTGCCAGATTTGATGTGAAACCGTGGGTCATCAGATCGTTATATTTAATAATAACTGCTGCTGATTCAGGCGATGTATTATATAAAGTGACAATTGACGATATTAAGCCTGAGCCTGTTCATTCATTAATTGAACGAATAGTAGATGATATGACATCAACACATTCAGTGAAAGACATTGCCTTAATAATTAAGGCAAGAGAATAAGAACATAACAATTCCACTTTGTTTGACTTCGCATGAACAAAAAAGGGCCAGGAAATCCTGACCCTCGTATTCTCAGAAGTTGTTTATCTCTTACAGCAATCCGGCCCTCTCCATGATCATCGGCACCTTGTCTTCCATGCCGATTGCCATGATATGCACGCCGTCGCATATCTTCTCGTCCTTCAGCATTTTGATATGCCTAGCTGCTATGCTTATTCCCGTTTCAAGGGCCTTCTCCTTGCCTGCTGCTTTAAGCTCATCGATTAAATCCTGCGGCACTGTAATACCCGGAACATTCTTGTTCATGAAATTGGCCATGCCAGCGCTCTTGAGGACCACGATGCCGGCAGCTGGGGTTCAAGCGGGTTTGCCTCAGGCGTTACCACCGCGCCGGCATAGAAATTTGTAGCGCCTTTCATTTCATTCCCTGACATGTCCCTCCCGTTGTTCATGCCTTCGACTACCTTAAGGAGTTGCACGGATTCGATGTCATAGACTGACTTGGCCTGTTTATGGTCTCCTGCATTCACATGGTCTCCTGTCAGGCAGAGGACATTATGTATGCCGAGCACGCTCGCGCCGAGGAGGTCTGCCTGAAGGCCTATCCTGTTTCGATCACGGCAGGTCATCTGCAGCACCGGCTCCATACCGTTATCGAGGACTATCTTACAGACAGCCAGCGAGCTTATCCTCATTACGGCTGACTGGTTGTCAGTTACATTGGCCACGTCGATTTTACCTTTCAGGACCTCTATATGATGATACATCTCTTTGATGTCGGTCCCCTTGGGAGGGCCTATCTCGGCGGTGACTGCGAACTTGCCTGAATCAAGAATATCTCTGAAACTCACTTTTTGATCTCCTCTAATAGTTTGATTTTAAAGTTTCTCGGCCCCTGCGCCTTTGACCAGTCCTTTGCGTCATTGATCTCTTTCATCTGATCAAGCTTGTTTAACTTCTTCATTCTGTCATAAATCAACACCCACGCGCATTTTATGTCCGGGCTGACTTCACAGCTTCCGTTATTAGTGCCACCGCACGGTCCGTTCAGAAGCGACTTTGAGCAGCGGGCTATGGGGCATATACCGCCTGTAAGGTGCAGGATGCAGTTGCCGCACCCGGCGCAAAACTCGGTAAATTCTCCCGCCCTTGGGACTGCCCCGAAGAATTCCGTGTTGATGGCAGGGAACACCGGGATATCGCCGATGTTTTCCGATAAAAGATTAACACCTACGCCGCACGCAGTGGAAAGTATCAGGTCGTGC
>JACQXG010000055.1 GCA_016208905.1 Nitrospirota bacterium | reverse complement strand
GTTCTTTCGAAGTTTCTTCAGCGTTTCTATGCCGTCCATCCCCGGCATCCACACATCAAGAAGTACAATATCCGGAGGAGTTTCAGAGCATTTGGCCAGCGCGCTTTCGCCTGATGACGCCGTGATTACCTGATGCCCTTCGTCCTCAAGGATGCCGGATAAAGTATCAAGTATGCTTTCCTCGTCATCAACCACCATTATCGTTGCTTTTGATATTTTGGCCATAATTAATTTACTCTTTTGAAAATCTTATCATTATACCTTATGTAACGGATTTTATGATTTGTCAGTTTTTAAATTCTAGCCCACAGGCAGCTCAATAATAAACTGTGTACCTTTCGGCTCGTTGTCCCGCACTCTTATATATCCTCTATGCTTTGATATTATGCTGTTTACTATTGCAAGTCCAAGGCCTGTGCCTTCCTTCCTGGTTGAAAAATAGGGGAAAAACAGTTTGTCTTTGTCTTCTTCCTTTATCCCGGTCCCTTCATCTATGACCTCTATTCTTATAAGGTCCATGGCGGGATCATGGAGGGCATTCAAACGTATCTTATCGGTTTTGGCCTGTATGGCATTGTCTATGAGATTTATTAAAGCCATTTTTATCTGTTTTTTATCGATCTCTATTTCAGGTATGTCCGGACCCATAGAGGGGATTATCTCAACTTCTTTTAAATTGCTGTAAAGCTCAACGACTTCTTCTATAATTGTACTGACATTGGTAGGCTCCAGAGTGATTTTAGGCATCTTGCCGAACCTTGAAAATTCATCCACAAGAGACCTGAGACTGTTGACTTCCTGCACTATTGTCCTGGTCGACCTGTTCAGGACGTCTTCAAAATCCGGGGCCTTCTCATTCCATTTTTTCAAAAGCCTTTCAGCGGAGAGTCTTATCGGAGTCAGAGGATTTTTAATTTCATGGGCGATCCTTTTAGCAACTTCCTGCCATGCGAGCGCCCTCTGCGCCATTACGACTTCAGTGAGATTATCAAAAACGGTAAGGGTACCTACAAATTTATTTGAAGAGTCCTTGATAATAGTTGTATAAACTCTGAGGTCCATCGGCCTGCCGTTTAAGTATATATGGATTTCTTTTTCCACTGCCCCAAATCCTTTATCGCTGAGATGCCTGACCATTGAACTGAGTTCATCAGAATGGAGCTTCTCTAAAAGTTCTTTGTAGCTCAGGCCCTCCAGGGCGCTTCGTTCAATGTTTAACAGGAAACAGGCCGCGTTATTCAGGGTGATTATCCTTCCTGTACGGTCGAAAAAGATAACCCCGGTATTGATGCTTTCCAGGATTGATTCCATGCTGAGTCTTCTGCGGTCTGATTCTTTATAGGCTTTTTCCAGGGACTGATTGCTTTTCTGTAAATCGTCAAGCATTTTGTTGAATGAATCGATCAATAAACCGATTTCATCGTCTCTTTTGAGGTTGATCCTGAAATCCAGATTGCCGTGCGCAACGGTTTTGGTCGCCTCTGCAAGTGATTGAATGGGAACGGTTATCCCCCCGGCAATACGCAGTGATATCCACAAGGCGAGAAAGATAATCAGCAAAGCGGCTATCGTGAGCACTAAAAAGTATATGAATCTGACGGGGTTCTGCTGGGTCTTTATTTGCAGGTATTCATTAAACGCGCTCTGTATCGATTCCATTTTCACAACCACATCCCGCGGAATGATGGTCTCAACTACAACAACCCCTGTAATCCTGCCGCCTTCCCTGACCGGCGAGGCGGCTTTTATGATATCACCTTTGTCTGTCGGCAGGATATCTGTACCGGCACGGTCTTTAAAGGCGTCATCAACTAAACGGGACCCGTCAGATTGATTGAGCAGATAACTGTTATAATTTTCCGGCAGGGTTTCCGTCTGATCGCGCCAGTTTAACAGACCTTTATTTGACGCAAGGAGCTTTGCATAACTTTTAGCGTTTTGACGTTCCTTGAAATACAGGGCCCTGGCTATGTCCATTGATTCGTATATGGGCTTTTGGACTTCCAGTGAAAACCATGTATCAATGGAATTGTTTATCAATTGATTCGAAAGAAATAAAAGAAGGACTGACGGAATGAGAACAAGTCCGAGGAAGGAAACAACAAGTTTTGTCCTGAATTTGGAGCCTATGGCCTTACGTTTCTTTTCCGTATACAGACGAACAAGATTCCGGCCTACAAAAAAAATCAGCAGCAGCACGTACAATACCAGATTCACAATTATAAAGATGAAGCCTATTTTAATCAGAAGCGGGCCATGTTCAATGCCGAGATAATTTAATACGACCCCGGTGATTATGATCGCTATAATGCTGATAATGAAGAGCCCGAGAAGCACCCTGAGATTTCTCATTGCCTGTCCCCTATGACAAACGGTATGGATTCTTTTGCCAGACTCATCTCAACTTCGGGGATAAAATGCATTAAAAAACCCAATAACGGTAACTGTTCCAAACTTTTTGATTCAACGACTACTCTAATATAATAATCGCCGGGTTCAAGTTCTTTGACATTAGCGAGATTTATGCTGTCAGCGGTAAAAATCCAGTCCCTCATTGAATTGTAATCCTTAAAATGATTTTCGCGGCGGATGACCCCGTCGTAGTATGTCGCCCGGTATTGTTCCCTTAGATTGTCATACCTTATGACCTTTGCGATCTTTTTTGAGACTACAAACTCATCAGGCCAGAATCTCCAGGCCCTCAGAAGTTCTACAGTAAATATAATCTCCTTTTCAATCCCCGATTTTATATGCGTTTCAAGTTCAGTAATATTGTCAATGTAAAGATTAACAATAATATTATTATTTATAATTTCCATTTCAGGCCCCATAATCCGGGGGGTCACAGCAGATGCGTACGGGGCAGTAAAGAAAAAACTTATGAATGAGATGAGGACAATAAGTTGTTTTTTCATTTGCTTTTTGACAATATATAAAAAATTAATTTTTGATTATAACATAGTATTGGCTGTAAGCTGTTAGCTGTGAGCTATAAGCTGCAGGCTTTGAAAGGAGGGAACATGGAGCTTAAGACTGTAAAAATCAACATCCCCGATGGGTGCAATATTATACTGGGCCAGACACACTTTATAAAAACTGCAGAGGACCTGTATGAGATTCTTGTCACAAATATTCCCCAGGCTAAATTCGGCATAGCATTTACGGAAGCTTCCGGCCCTTGTCTGATAAGGCATGAAGGGAATGAACCTGAGTTAGTCGATGCCTGTGTTATGAATCTTGAGAGAATCGGCGCAGGTCATGTATTCCTGATTATCATGAAAGACGGATTTCCGATTAATGTGCTCAATGCCATAAAGGACTGTCAGGAAGTTTGCGGCATTTATTGCGCAACAGCAAATCCCGTAGAGGTAGTTGTTGCAGAGACAGAACTGGGGAAGGGGATACTTGGTGTCATAGACGGCCTTTCTCCGAAAGGGGTTGAAACTGATTCTGATAAAGGGCAGAGAAAAGAGTTTTTGAGGAAGATAGGGTATAAGTTATAAGTCAGCTGTTATAATTAAACCGTAATGGCATTTAAATTTTTCAAAAAGAAAACAGAAAACATTATTCCGGGGAGAGTATCAACAGGCAAAGAGGAACTATTTTGTTACGGGTTTGATGCCTCCTCTGCCGAGGGCGCTCCGTCAGCAGTCGTAAGACCTGTCAGCACTGAAGAAGTTTCAGAAGTGGCGGCATTTGCCTTTAATACTGATACTCCAATTGTCCCGAGAGGCGCGGGAACCGGAATGACGGGCGGAGCTGTGCCTTTAAAGGGCGCTGTAATTCTTTCTCTGGAGGGAATGAACAGGATCATTGATATCGATGCTAAAAATATGGTTGCAATTGTCGAGCCCGGAGTAATCAATTCTCATTTACAGGAAAGACTGGAGGATGTGGATCTTTTTTATCCGCCTGACCCTGCAAGTATGAAATTTTGTACACTGGGCGGTAACGTTGCTGAAAATGCCGGAGGTCCGAGGGCCATTAAGTATGGAGTGACAAAAGACTATGTGCTCGGACTTGAAACAGTTTTACCGGACGGCAGGGTTTTAATGACAGGAGGAAGGACCTTCAAGGGGGTTGTCGGATATGACCTGACGAGGCTTCTTGTAGGTTCTGAAGGGACGCTTGGAATCATAACAAAGATATTTCTGAAGGTGCTGCCGATGCCTGAAGCGACGGTCACCTTATTATGCACATATTCTCATATCGAGGATGCCGCGCAGACCGTCAGCAAAATCACCTCTTCTTCAATAATTCCCAGGACCCTTGAATTCATGGACCATGAATCGATCATGGCCGTAGAAAATTACAAATCTTTCGGGCTCCCCGTCAATGCTGAGGCCCTGCTGCTGATTGAAGTTGACGGGCAGCACTCCGCAGTATCGGAAGAGGCTGAGAAAATCGCATCCATTTGTACTTCTTTTAACGGGAATGTAAGCATTGCCGAAGACATGTTTTCAAAACAGCGGATATGGGAGGCGAGGAGGGCGGTATCGCCGGCCCTTTACCATATCAGGCCGACAAAGATAAATGAAGATATTGTCGTTCCCCGCGGGAGGATTCCTGAAATGCTTCGGGCGATAAGAGAAATTGCTGAAAAAAATAAACTGATAATAGCAAACTTCGGCCATGCCGGCGATGGAAATATTCATGTGAATATCATGACAGATAAAAATGACGTGGAGGAGTACGGAAGGGCCAAAGATTCTGTTAAGGATATTTTTGAAGCGACACTTAAATTGAATGGGACCATCTCCGGAGAACATGGTGTAGGGCTTTCAAAAAAACAGTTTGTGGGCATGGAACTGTCAGACGTGAGTATTGAGATTATGAAAAAAATCAAGAACGTCTTTGACCCGAAGGGAATACTCAATCCCGGGAAGATATTCCCTGATTAATAATTAAATAATACCTAACCCAGACAAGCTGGAAAATTATAAATCCTAAACACGAAATACGAAACAATATCAAATGAGTAAAATCAAAATGTCCAAAACGGTTTTGAATTTAGATCATTTAAATTTTGAATTTGTTTCGTATTTCGATATTCGAATTTATTTTTTGTCAAAAAATGCAATGAATTTATTTCTAAGGTACTAAATGTTGATAAGACATTAATAATCAACGATAATTATTATGCAAACAGAAATATTTTTTTTAGCTTTGAATTTTCACAGTGGTTGAGCTACAATAGCTGATTAATTCGGTTCAGGAATACCAGAATAAAATAACAAAAATATAGGAGCGTGTAATAATGAAAGTTATATTAAAAGAAGACGTGAAAGATCTCGGTGAAATAGGTGCCATCGTAAACGTGAAGAAAGGATTCGGGAGAAATTATCTGATACCGAGGAACCTTGCAGTGGAAGCAAATCCGAAAAACATAAAACAGTTTGAACACGAGAAAAGAATTATCCTTGTAAAAGCCAAAAAGGTCAAACAATCAGCAGAGGACCTGGCGAAGCAGTTGTCCTCAATGACTCTCAGTATAGAGGCCCAGGCAGGGGAAGAAGATAAACTGTTCGGCTCAGTGACCTCTAAGGACATAGCTGAAGAAATTGCCAAACAGGGAGTCGAAATAGACAAACGCAAGATAATCCTTGAAGAGCCGATAAAACGTCTCGGTACATATGTGGAAGGCGGTTCGTTCAAACCGGTGACCGGCCTTGACCGTCTGCCGCCCCAGAATATTGAAGCTGAGCAGTCTGTTCTCGGGGCAGTGCTGCTTGAAAACGAGGCCATTGCCACTGCGATAGAGCATCTGACACCGGACGACTTTTATAAAGACGCCCACAAAAAGATATTTACTGCAATGCTTGAACTTTATGAAAAGAACGAGCCGATCGACTTAATCACCCTTACGGAACTGTTGAACCGGAAAGAGCAGATTGAAGAAGTAGGGGGGGCCTCTTATTTAAGCTCAATTGTAAATCTGGTGCCGACGTCTGCGAATGCGAAATACCATGCCAAAATTGTTAAAGAAAAGTCCATACTGAGAAATCTCATTTCTACTGCTACGGAAATTGTAACGATAAGTTATGATACCAATCAGGATGTACATGAACTTCTGGACCTGGCAGAAACTAAGATTTTTAATATTTCTGAAAAGGCGGTCAGGCAGACATATGTCCACATAAAGAGCGTAGTAAAAGATACTATTGAGCTTGTTGACAGGCTTTTTGACAAGAAAGAACGTATAACAGGTCTGGCAACGGGCTTTGACGAACTTGATGAGGCCACAACAGGCTTTCATCCCGGAGATTTAGTAGTAATTGGAGCAAGGCCCGGAATGGGGAAGACCGCTTTCTGCCTGAATATTGTTGCACATGCTGCTATTGAAGAGAAAGATACGATAGCTGTTTTCAGCCTTGAAATGACGAAAGAACAGCTTGTCCTGAGGATGTTGTGCGCTGAGGCGGAAGTTGATTCAAAGGCTGTGCGTTCAGGATATCACAGCAAGGAAGATTACAGAAAACTCGTTAACGCGGCAGGCAAGCTTTCTGAGGCAAAGATATATATAGACGATTCATTTAATTCAATACTTGATATCAGGGCCAAGTCAAGAAGGCTGAAGGCGGAACACGGGTTAAACCTGATCGTCATCGATTATCTGCAGCTTATGAGCGGATCTAATTCAAATATTGCCAGAGAACAGGTCATTTCTGATATTTCACGTTCGTTGAAGGCGCTTGCAAAAGACCTGTCCGTGCCCGTTATAGTCATCAGCCAGCTTAACAGAAGCTGTGAATTGAGGGGTGAAAGAAAAAACCCGATGATTGCCGACTTGAGAGAGTCAGGCGCTATTGAGCAGGACGCTGATACAATATTATTTCTTTACAGAGATGAATATTATAAAAAGCAGGATTCACAGAAGAAAGGGATTGCTGAACTGGATATAGCAAAACAGAGGAACGGACCGACAAAGGTAGTTGAACTCGCATTTATGGAAAAATATACGAAGTTTAAAAATCTTGCCGATAATGAGTATCGTGAGTATTGAAAAAATTAACCCTAATAATGCAGACATTGAAAAATAAATTAGCATTCACTGCAGTAAATGCGAATGTAAGGAAATTTCTTTATATTAAATTCGCTCCCCTGGAGGTGAGCTATTCATTCATTTAACTCGATGACTATAATAGAAATCGTGCATAAGGCTTTGAATTAAAGTGTGTACGTTCCAATTAATGAATATTGCGTTTAAGGTATCGACAATTAATTAATTTTCCAACATCTGCATTATTTTAAATGCATTTTTCGGGTTAAATATATTCGCAGGGTGATAACATGATACGACAACCTGCTGTAGCCGGACAATTCTACGAAGCTTCTCCTTTAAGACTCACCAGACAGGTAGACAATTATATTGAAGCCGATATTGAAAAAGAACATGCAATAGGATTAGTCTCGCCTCATGCAGGGCTAATGTATTCCGGCAGGGTTGCCGGCTCCGTGTATTCAAGAATTAAAGTCCCGCGCACTTTTATATTGATAGGACCCAATCATACAGGTTTTGGCTCTCCTGTCTCAATCATGTCATCCGGTATCTGGCAGATGCCGACCGGAAAATTAAAAATTAATGAAGATATTGCCGGGAAGCTGATGAATTATTCCGCAGAAATCACCGATGATATTCTTGCCCATCAGATGGAACATTCACTTGAGGTCCAGCTTCCGTTTATTCTCCATTTATCGTCTGATGTTACTATAGTCCCCATTACTATGATGCCCGTCTCCCTGGACATATGCAGAGTGGTTGGAGAAGCTTTGGCGTCTGTAGTGAAAGATTCGGAAGACACGGTAACAATTATTGCAAGTTCTGATATGAGCCATTATGTATCAGATTCAGCGGCGAGGAAAAAAGACAAGAGGGCGATTGACAGGGTAATAGCGCTGGACCCTGAGGGACTATATAAAACCGTCAGGGACCAGGATATCAGTATGTGCGGTGTAATTCCTGTAACTGCGATGCTCTTTGCCGCCAATAAACTGGGAGCTTCAGAAGCTGTTCTTGTAAAATATATGACATCAGGTGAAGTAAGCGGCGATTATGATTATGTAGTCGGCTATGCGGGGGTTATTGTAAGGTAGGATTTGAATCAAATCCATCTCTTGCTAACTCCTTTTTATTTCTAAGGCACTAATCTGCCAACCTTCATCGCTAATCAGCTGACTTTTAGTCGATTGCAAAGAGCTCAAAATATAAATGCCATACGGCGGCTATTGAAAAAAGTGAGAGTTATAAGTATATTAAGAGTCCTTATGCATTGATATGATCAAATCCACGGAGGTTCGATGAACAAGAAAACTACTACTATTCTTTTTCTATTTTCAATTGTCACTTTAATTGCGGCAGGATTGACCGGCAGGACCACATCAGCTCAGGAAAAGGCGGTTGAAAAACCTAAAGATTCATGTATAACATCACAATGCCATGCGACTATGGGGAAGGCAAAATATGTTCATGGCCCTGTTGCTGCAGGCGAATGCATTGTCTGTCATGGCGAACTTTCAAAACATGCAGACAAACCTGAAAAAAATAAATTCGGAAAAGTAAAAGACCTTGCCAAAATTTGTTATTCCTGCCACGAAAAATTTAAAGCCAAAAAGTTCATTCATGTTCCTGTTGAAGAAGGTGAATGCATGGCCTGTCACAGTCCTCATGAATCTCCCAATAAATTTCAGCTGTTGGCAAAAGGAGGCGCTCTCTGTTTTAATTGCCATGATGAAGGCATGGTTGCAGGCGAGTTTGTTCATGGCCCGGCTGCTGTCGGAGGATGCGTGGCATGCCACGATCCTCACACTGCTGATTACGCGAAGAACCTTAAAGAAGAAGGACCGGGCCTCTGCTTTATGTGTCACACTGATAAGGCTGAAGCTATTCATAAGGCTGAGTTCGTTCATAAGCCTGTCTCTGAAAAATGTACCAGCTGCCATAACCCTCACTCCGCCGCAAAACAGTTCATGCTCAACTCTCAAACGTCCTCATTATGCCTGGATTGCCATAAAGACAAGAAAGAACAGATAAGCCAGGCAAAGGTCAAACACGGGGCGCTGGAGACTGAAAGGTCCTGCCTCAATTGCCATGATGCTCATATGTCGAACATTGCAAAGAACCTGTTGATGGAGCCTATGGATATGTGCCTGAGCTGTCATAACAGGGCCTACAATAAGGCTGACGGCACTGTCACTGCTGATATAAAAAAATGGCTGGCGGAAAATACCGACCAGCACGGGCCCATAAAGCAGAAGGACTGTTCCGGATGTCACAATCCTCATGGCTCGGAAAATTTCAGAATACTGAGAAGCCCTTATCCTTCGACGTTTTATATGCCTTTTACAGTGGAAAACTACAACCTTTGTTTCAGCTGCCACGAAAAAACAATCGTTCTTAATCCTGAAACCACTAAACTGACCAACTTCAGAAACGGGAATGAGAACCTTCATTTCAGACATGTCAACAAGGCGGAAAAGGGCAGGACCTGCAGGGCCTGTCATGAAACTCACGCGAGTAACTTTCCGAAGCACATAAGGGAAGCCGTCCCCTTCGGCGCCTGGGACCTCCCTGTAAACTTTCAAAAGACGGATACAGGAGGCAGCTGCACTCCCGGCTGTCATAAAATAAAAAAATACGATAGGGTAAAAAAGGAGATAAACGGATGATTTTTTTTATTCTGGGGCTTGCTATTTTCCTGTTATTCACACCTGCATCCGATGCAATAAGCATATCTTACGGCGGGGCCGCGCCTGATTTTACTATTAACTCGGTTGAGGGGAAAAGCATTTCATTGAAAGAGTATAAAGGGAAAGTGACGGTTATTATTTTCTGGAGGACTGACCAGGACCGCTCATTGCTTGCCTTGCAGGACGCGAAAGATATACTGGATAAATATAAAAGTAAAGGTATGGAGGTAATCAGCGTAATCGAAGAAAGCGACAATAAAGAAGAGGCCCTGATGATTTTTAAGAATAATGGAATTGACTGTCCTTTGCTGATTGATACAGAGCGGAAGATATACAGCGATTATGGGGTCAGGGTTTTACCGACAACCGTAATTATAGACAGGCAGGGCCTGATCGCTTATGATATCCCAAGCCATCCGCTTACGTACAAAACCAAACTCAGGGGTTACATAAAAAAAATCCTCGGGGAGATAGATGAAAGCGGGCTGGAAGAAGTTCTCTCACCACACAAAGAGGAAAAAGACAAATCGTTTCTGGAGGCATCAAGGTTGTATAATCTTGCGCTGAAATTCACTGAATCACAAATGCTCGACGCGGCAATAGAGACAGCAATAAAGTCTGTCAATGCTGACCCTGCAATGCTGCAATCTCATATTCTCCTCGGTTACCTGTATCTTGATACAAAAGAAGCTGACAAAGCGCTTGAGGCTTTTAACAAGGCCATGGAGCTTGACCCTAAATCACACGATGCGCAGACAGGCCTTGGAGGAGCGCTTATTTTAAAGGGAGATATTGACAGGGCTGTAGAACTTCTTAATTCTGCCGCTGTAGCAAATCCGTATCCTCAGATGACATTCTACGAACTGGGCAAGGCTTACGAGCTGAAAGGCGAAAAGGACAAGTCAATCGAAATGTACAGGAAGGCCATCGGAAAGCTTATTGACAAGAAAATTCTACCGTCGTCCATTTCTAAATGCGAATAAAAATATTATCCTGTACCTTTTTGGTATTATCATTTATTATCTTACGGATTGCAGAAGCTGAGGCTGTCACACTTCAATACCCTCCCGATAAAACGGTTATGGAATTCGACCTTCTGAATATTTCCATGGAAGTACCTCAAGCGTCTGCTGATTTGATCACAGTAAAGGTCAATGATAAAGAAAAGGCAAGTATTGTCCCCGATAAAAAATATGAGTGTTTTTCCGTTCCGTTAGCGCTTGGCATAAACAAAATAGACATAACCGCTTCAAGAGAAGGCAAGCAGGTATTCAACACTACGTTAAATGTTTTCAGAAGGTCTGATCTTGTAGGCAATTATATGAAAACACCGGCGGGTTTTAAAAAGGATTATTTTCACGCGGGAGAGAATTCGCGGTGTAGTGAATGTCATATGCTGGAACCGAAGGAGACTGATAAGAGACCCGTAAGTCCGACATCTTTTATCGCTGAGACCTTCGATAAGAAGACAGTTATTCAGGCTACATCCACATGTTACTCGTGTCACAATAAAATTGCTGCCTCCCCGTATGTTCACGGTCCGGTAGCTGTCTGGAGCTGCCTTAGCTGTCACGATATGGATTCTGACCCAAAATACTCTGTGAAAAAGCCTGATACGGAAGTATGTTTCGGATGCCATATCGAGCAAAAAACGGATTGGCAGTCAAAGAAGTTCATTCATGGTCCTGTTACGCTTGGTAAATGCGCCATATGCCACAGTCCCCATTCTTCGCAATATCCGGCTAATCTTTATAAATCCACATGGGACCTTTGCGTGACCTGTCATGCTGACAGAGGAAGCGGGAGGCACGTGCTTGGAGACGCATTTTCGACTCAGGGACATCCGACACGCGACAGGCCTGACCCTGTTAGAACAGGCAAGAAGCTTTCATGCGCGAGCTGCCATGACCCGCATGCATCAAACTTCCCTCATCTCTGGGCTTTTGAAGTTGAGGACATGTTCGATTTGTGCAGGAAGTGTCACTACGACAAGTGAACCAAACATTGTTATTTCTGGTAAGGTGTTTTTAAACGCGTGACCGCACATTATTGCTCCATGATACAAATGAGTAATAATTTATGACCATCCACCAATAAAAGCCTTAACAACATCCTTTTGGATTTAATCCCTTAAAATTGTTATAATCCTAAATTCGATTTCAGATCAAGGAGACAATAAAAATGAGTAAGATGGACTCGGTGGTACCCGAAAAATATACACTCGACACAAAATTCAAGTTCAGATGTCATAAAGGTATTAAATGTTTTACCCATTGCTGCAGTGGAATTGAAATCCTTCTGACCCCTTATGACGTTATGAGACTGAAAAAGAGGTTAGGGATGTCTTCCGGTGATTTTCTCGGAACGTATACTATTATGAAAATTGATGAACAATCATCGCATCCCTATGCGATACTCAAAATGAATGATGATGAAAAAAGGAACTGCCCTTTTGTTACTGATGAAGGCTGCACTGTTTACACCGACAGGCCTGCCAACTGCCGCTACTATCCTGTAGGCCAGGGCACTCTCAAGAAAGACGGCAAAGATGGTCCGTACTCTGAAGAGTTTTATTTCTTTATCAGAGAACCGCATTGCTATGGTTTCCATGAAAAACAGCAGTGGACTATAGAGTCCTGGCGTAAAGACCAGGAGGTCGATTTATATGACAGAGTCAACCGGGGCTGGAAGGCGCTTCAGCTGCGGAGAAATCTCATAGGCCAGCCCGAACTGGACCCTCAAAAACAATCACAGTTTTTTATGGCGAGTTATGACCTGGATAAATTCAGGGATTTTATATTCAAAAGCAATTTCCTTAATATATTTGATGTCGATACTGAAACTGTGGAAAAGATCAGGACAGATGATGTAGAACTTATACAATTCGGAGTGGAGTATATCAAGTACGTAATGATGATTGAGGAATCTTTGAAACTTAAACAGGACGCGGAAAAATACAGAAAGAGCAAGTAAGGAGGATTTATTATGGATTGGGGAATGAAGAACCGTCTGGCGCAGATTATCAAAGCGGACGGCAAGTGTTTTTTTATGCCGGTTGACCACGGATATTTTCTAGGTCCGACATCAAAACTTGAAAGGCCCGGAGAGACCATCAAATCGATTGTCCGTTACAGCGACGCGCTGTTTGTCACCAGAGGAGTACTGCGCGCATGTATTGATCCGGACAATAGCCTGCCGATAATCCTCCGTGTATCAGGGGGATCCAGTGTAATCGGCAAAGACCTCGCCAATGAGAGCATCACCACATCGATAGAAGAAGCAATAAGACTAAATGTATCGGCCGTCGGCCTGTCAGTTTTTGTCGGCAGTGAATATGAGCACCAGACATTGATGAACCTTGCGAATCTTGTGAATGAATGCGAGAAATACGGCATTCCTGTTATGGCGGTAACCGCTGTTGGAAAAGAGCTTGCGAAAAGGGACGCGCGCTATCTTTCACTGTGCTGCCGCATTGCAGCCGAGCTCGGCGCCAGAGTCGTGAAGACATACTGGTGTGAAGACTTTGAGAAAGTGACAAACGGTTGTCCTGTCCCGATAGTAATCGCCGGCGGGCCCAAATGCGACACCGAGCTTCAGGTGTTTGATTTCGTTCATGACGGAATGCAGAAAGGCGCGATAGGCGTCAATCTCGGCAGGAATGTATGGCAGCACCCGCATCCCGTTGCCATGGCAAGAGCACTGAGGTCTGTAATTCACCAGAAAGCCACTCCGAAAGAAGCCGTCGAGATTTTTAAAGAAGAAAAAAATAAGGCAAAGAAATAATTGTGTAATGTAGGGGCGAGGTTCTCTCGCCCTAATTGATTGGATGAATATCTGAACCATGCGCGTATTAATGTATTACAACAACAGCGACGTCCGTGTTGAGGAGATGCCTGTTCCGAAGATAGGAGCGGGGGAGCTTCTTGTAAAGACCCACGCTACCGGAATATGCGGAAGCGATGTCATGGAATGGTACCGCATCAAGAAGGCCCCGCGCGTGCTCGGACATGAAATTACCGGTGAGATTGTAGAAGTGGGTAAAGATGTTAAGAATTACAAGATAGGCGACCGTGTTTTCGTCTCACATCATGTCCCGTGCAATAACTGTTACTACTGCCTGAACGGCTCTCATACAGCTTGCGATACCCTGCACAGGACAAATTACGATCCGGGCGGGTTTGCCGAATATATCCGGATTCCTCAAATCAACGTTGACCGTGGAGTTTACCGTCTGCCTGATGACATGTCCTATGAAGAAGGAACATTTATCGAACCCCTTGCCTGCGTAGTCCGCGGCCAAAGGCTGGCGCGGCTGAAACCCGGACAGACTGTTTTTGTTATCGGCAGTGGTATTTCAGGACTTATCCATGTTGCGCTTGCCCGTGCGCTTGGCGCAGGTAAGATCATAGCCTCGGACATCACTGAATACCGCTTGAATGCTGCAAAACGTTTTGGAGCTGATTCAGTGATAAATGCAAAAGACGATGTTCAAAAGCGGCTCCTTGAAATCAACGGCAACAGGCTTGCCGATCTTGTGATAGTATGTGCAGGGGCGTTGCCTGCGTCAACAACTGCATTGAACTGTATAGCCCCGGGAGGCACAGGTTTATTTTTTGCAGTGCCCGAACCTGAAGTCATGGTACCTGTGCCTATGAACGACATGTGGCGCAATGAAATTACATTGATGACTTCTTACGGCGCGGCCCCCAATGATCTGGAAATTGCTATAAACCTGATTAGCAATCGCCGGGTGCAATTGACCGGCATGATCACACACAGGTTATCATTCAATGAAGGCGGGCTGGGTTTTCAACTCGTGGCTGAGGCCAAAGAATCAATTAAGGTAATATTTGAGCCACAAAGAAGATAATAGGGATCAGCTGTCAGCGTTCAGCTATCAGCCTGAACAAGCAACAACCAGCAGCTTTTACTTTTATGTAACATGTTATTTGCGTGCAATATAAAAATGATCGGGGGTAATGAATATGTCATTAGTCGTTGTCGGTTCAGTCGCATTTGATTCCGTTAAAACGCCGTTTGGTGAAGTGGATGAGGTACTCGGCGGCTCCGCCACATATTTTTCCACGGCAGCAAGTTATTTCACGGACGTCTCGATAGTTGCGGTGGTGGGCACGGATTTCCCGGACAAACACCTTAAGTTCCTGAAAAGCCGCAAGATCGATATTGAAGGAATTGAAAGGTCAGAAGGCAAGACATTCAGATGGAAGGGTGAATATGGATTTGAATTAAACGAGGCGAGGACCCTTGATACACAGCTTAATGTTTTTCAGTCATTTAAGCCGAAACTCCCGGAGAGCTACAGGGACAAGAAGATTGTCTTTCTTGCAAACATAGATCCTGACTTGCAAAGAGATGTGTTAAAACAGGTCAAAAAACCTGCCCTTGTTGCATGCGACACAATGAATTTCTGGATCGAGGGGAAGCGGGATTCACTTATTGAGACCTTGAAATTAGTTGATATTCTCCTGATAAATGACGGCGAAGCAAGAGAACTTTCCGGAGAGCCGAACCTGGTCAAGGCCGCCAATATCATACTTTCATACGGTCCCAAGACGCTGATTATCAAGCGTGGAGAATACGGGGCGCTCATGTTCAGAGACAAGAAAATCTTCGCTGCACCCGCTTATCCTCTTGAGTCTGTATTTGATCCGACTGGCGCAGGGGACTGCTTTGCGGGAGGGTTCATGGGCTATCTTTCCAATACAATGAACTTTGAAGAATCAAATATCCGCAAGGCCATCATATTCGGCAGTGTCATGGCTTCATACAATGTCGAGGCATTCAGTCTTGAAAAGATAAAAAGCCTTGATTATTCAGAAATTGAAAACCGTTATCAGGAGTTCAAAAGACTAACTCATTTTGAAGACTTGATATAGATACAAATTAACAATAGAATTCCTTGAAGCTCTGCTTCGGGATAGTTCAATAATAAGGGAGCATTGATAAGTGAAAAATTCATTAAAGCTTTATGTACAGAAGATCACCAAACTCCCGACTATCCCCGTTATTGCGCAAGAAATTCTAAGGCTTGTTAGTGATGATCTGGCATCTGCAGGTGAATTGGAAAAGATTGTTGAAAAAGATCCTGCCATATCGGCAAAAATATTAAGTGTCGCGAATTCCGTATTTTTCGGGTTCACGCTGCCTGCCGGGACGATCAGTAACGCAATTATCAGAATTGGTTTCAATAATGTGAAAAATATCGCATTTGGAATTTCGATAATGACCATACTCGATGAAAGAAAAGGCGAGAAGGCAATTTCCTATGAAAGGATATTTGAACATTCTGCTGCAGCGGGAGTTATCACAAGGCGTTTGTCAAAAGAACTGGGTATGAACTTTTCAGACGAACTTGTGGTAAGCGGATTACTTCATGATCTCGGTTTCCTGGTGATGAACAGATATTTTCCCGATGATTACTTTAGGGTATTGAGGGCTATGGAAAAGAAAGTGCCTCTCCTTGAAGCTGAGAAAGAAGTCTTTGGATTTACTCATGCTGATATCGGCGCCTGGCTGACCGATAAATGGCAATTGCCGGATTCTGTTCATGATGTTGCACTTTATCATCATAGTCCGGCTCTTGCGAAGAGGAATATCAAGAATGCAGCTGTTATTCATATTGCGGATTATATAACAACAAGGGACATTGTGAGTGCGACCAATACTAATCCTGATTATCCTTTTTATCCTTCTTCCCTTGAAATACTCGGTATAACAGATAAGGATTTAAAAGATATAGAAGAGAATATAAGCAGGGACATTGTTTTCTGATGTTTTATATTTAGGTGAGTCCCTGAAATATTTGTCTGACCTGAAGTTCAGTATTTTTTATCCCGTTATTGTTGTCAATCAATAAGTCGGCAAGTTTCTTTTTTTCATTAATCGGCATTTGAGCGCGCATTCTTTTAATGGCCTCGGTCCTGGATAAACCTTTCCTGGCAAGCCTTGTTATCGAGGTATTGCGTTTACAATAGACGACGATTGTCTTTTTAAAATACCTTGCATAACCGGCCTCAAATAGTAAGGGAACTTCAAAGATGATTATTGCAGACGGTTCCCTTCTTAATATGTCCGATGTGCTTCGTTTAATAATCTTTAAAACCTCAGGATGGATTATTTTTTCGACGGCTTTTCGTTTATACGGGTCATTAAAGATTATGTTTGCTACACGTTTTTTATTTATGGAAATGTTTCTCGAATTGGCGAGCAGAATATCTTTGCCGAGGATCTTCGCAATTCTCTTAATCACATCGGGCTTTTTAAGAATATTATGAACAAATTCATCTATATTGAAAGTGATGGCGCCAAGTTTGTTAAAAAGTCCCAATACGGTAGATTTACCCATTCCCAGATTGCCTGTAAGTCCGATTGTTGGCATCCTGGAATTATAACAAACTTTGGCGAATACTATCCTTGACTTACATTTATGAGGCTGATAATATAATCTACTTTGTTGGAAATATAAAGTTCTGACAGGTACCGCTTCTGGACAGACTTTACTCTCCATTAAACAGTGGAATAAAGTAAAATTATAGCCGGATTCGATATTGTTGTTCTGCAATCCAGCACTATTTCGGAGGTATTATGAAAGTAGCCATAGGTTGTGACCATGCCGGAATCGCAATGAAAAACGAAATAATACCAATCCTTGAAGAGCTTGATGTAGACTGGGAAGATTTCGGCACAAAGTGCGAGGAGTCATGTGATTACCCGGACTATGGTGAAAAAGTTTCAGAGGCAGTATCAAAAGGCAATGTAGACAGGGGCATACTCATATGCGGCACCGGGATCGGCATGTCTATTGTTGCAAATAAATTCCCGGGAGTAAGGGCGGCATTGTGCAGTGAAGATTATTCGGCAAAAATGAGCAGGATGCATAATGATGCGAATTTGCTGGTATTGCCCGGAAGAATTATTAACGGCAAGACTGCCGAAGAAATAGTTAAGGTCTGGTTTAAAACAGACTTTGAAGGCGGCAGGCATCAGAGAAGACTCGACAAAATTAAGGCGATAGAATCAAGGATAAACAAATAAATAATAAACATGAACGAACTGAAAAAAAATGATCCCGATATTTATAACGCAATCGTAAATGAAATAAAGCGCGAACAGGACAAGATTGTCATGATTGCGTCCGAAAACTATGCGAGCAGGGCAGTGCTTGAAGCCCAGGGATCAGTCTTTACAAATAAATATGCTGAAGGTTATCCCGGGAGACGCTATTATGGAGGTTGTGAATATGCTGATATAGTTGAATCTCTGGCTATCGAAAGGGCCAGGAGGCTTTTCGGCGCTGAGCATGTAAATGTACAACCCCATTCCGGGACCCAGGCGAATATGGCTGTCTATTTTTCTATGTTGAAGCCGGGAGATAAAATCCTTGGTTTAAGTCTCAGCCATGGAGGACATCTTTCTCATGGGGCGCAAGTCAATTTTTCGGGCAGTCTTTATAAAACTTTTTCTTACGGTGTAGAAAAGAAGACGGGCCTTATTGATTATGATAAGGTACGGCGGATGGCAAAGAAACACAAGCCCAAACTGCTTTTGGCAGGGGCAAGCGCTTATTCAAGGATAATTGACTTCAAGGTTTTATCAGATATTGCAAAAGAGGTCCAGGCATATTTTCTTGCTGACATAGCGCATATTGCAGGACTGATTGCAACAGGTAATCATCCATCTCCGGTGCCGTACGCGGATTTTGTTACTACTACTACACACAAGACTCTTAAAGGGCCTCGGGGCGGAATTATTATGTGCAAAGCCGAATATGCAAAGGCCATAGACAAGATGGTTTTTCCCGGGATACAGGGCGGCCCTCTCATGCATGTTATAGCCGCAAAGGCAGTGGCATTTAAGGAAGCCTTGACACCGGAGTTTAGTCGCTATCAGTTGCAAATTATCAAGAACGCTAAAGAGCTGGCGGATGCCCTTATGAATAAGGGCATTAAAATTATTTCAGGGGGCACTGATACACACCTGATGCTGATCGATCTTACTAACAAAAAAATTACCGGCAGCGATGCAGAGAAAGCGCTTGATTCGGCCGGCATCACGGTAAACAAAAATTCCATACCTCACGATAAATTGCCTGCCACTATCACAAGCGGAATAAGAATCGGAACCCCGATAGTTACGAGTAGGCATATGCGGGAACCTGAAATGGTTATTATTGCTGACCTTATCTCAAAAATACTGGATGGCCCCCCAAACAATGGGACTATTAAACATGTTAGGGAAAAGGTTAAAGCACTATGTAAGAAATTTCCTGTTTACGAAGACATTGAAATATAGGCAATCCCTGATTTATCGGTACATGATATATAGAGGATTGGTTCCTCAAATTCAAAGAATATCTTTAAAATAAAATGTTATGCGTTGTCCTTTCTGCAATCACATCGAAGATAAAGTAATTGATTCAAGGCAGAGCAAGGATGGAGATGTAATTCGTCGAAGGCGCGAATGCTTGAAGTGTGAAGGACGTTTTACCAGCTATGAAAGGATAGAAAATATCTTACCGCACGTTATCAAAAAAGATAACAGAAGAGAACCTTATGACAGACAAAAAATACTTCAAGGACTTGAAAAAGCATGTGAAAAGAGACCTGTCAGTGTTGAATCGATTGAAGCATTAGTTATGAGGGTCGAAAAAAATCTTCAGGAATCAAATGAAAAAGAAATACCGAGTTCAGTGCTTGGCGAACAGATAATGGATGGTCTCAAAGAAATCGATGAAGTAGCATATGTAAGATTTGCCTCGGTATACAGACAATTTAAAGATATAAAAGAATTCATGCAGGAAATTAAAGACATTGTATACAATAAAAAAAAGATATGACATCTTTCTGACTTCATATACTAATGGACCTTCGCATGTTTTTTAATATCTGCTTAAGAATTACTCCTTTTGTTCCGACTTAAAAGTACATCAAGTATCTTAATTTACTGTCTGTTGCCTTGACAATATACAGTAGAAACGATATATTAAACATAGGAGTTTATCATGTTTGAGAAATTCACGGAAAGAGGCAGAAAAGTAATCATTTATGCACGTGAAGAGGCTGAAAAGCGGCAAAATGACTACCTCGGTACAGAGCACTTACTCCTTGGTCTGCTAAAAGAAGAAGAAAGTCTCCCCATGATAATTCTGAAGAAGATGGGGCTTTCAGCAGAAGAGCTGAGAATGGAAGTTGAAAGAAACCTACCCTCCGGATCCAATATTCTTACTTTTGGTGATATTCCATTTACCCCAAGAGCAAAAAAAGTCCTTGAACTTGCCGTTGAAGAGGCAAGGTTGCTTGGACACAGCTATATAGGAAGTGAGCATCTCCTTATCGGATTAATCAGGGAAGACGCAGGTATTGCCGGTAAGATACTGAGAAGTCTTGGGGCAAATCTTCTTGGCGTCAGACAGCTTGCAATTAACCTTTCGATGCGAAAAACACAGTCCGGCACCAAGGAAAAGAAAACTAATACACCGGCCCTTGATGAGTTTGGCAGAGATATAACTCAGCTTGCAAGAGAAGGTAAGCTTGACCCTGTAATAGGCAGAGAAAAAGAAATCGAAAGGGTCTTACAAATTTTAGGCAGGAGGGTCAAGAACAATCCCGTAATTATAGGGGAGTCAGGGGTGGGAAAGACAGCTATTGTAGAAGGGCTTGCACAGAGTATAATTGCTGAGGAAATACCGGAAAATCTTCTGGAAAAAAGAATTGTCAGTCTGGATCTTGGCGCCCTTATCGCAGGCACTAAATATAGGGGACAGTTTGAGGAAAGACTTAAGCTCGTAATGAAAGAAATTGTCCAGTCCGGCAATATAATTCTTTTCATAGATGAGTTGCACACGCTTGTCGGAGCCGGTGCTGCCGAAGGATCAATCGATGCATCAAACATGCTGAAACCTGCGCTTTCCAGAGGCGAAATTCAATGTATTGGCGCCACTACACCTGATGAATACAGAAAATATATTGAAAAAGATGGAGCTTTTGAACGTCGTTTCCAACCTATCAATCTGCAGCCTCCATCAACAGAGGAGAGTATTCAAATCCTCGATGGATTAAAGACAAGATATGAAGTACATCACAAGGTGAAAGTGAGTGATGAAGCTATTAAAGCATGTGTTACTTTATCAGACCGGTATATTACTGAAAGATATCTGCCTGATAAAGCAATAGACGTTATGGACGAGACCGGTGCAAGGATAAAATTAAAAAGATATACAATGCCTCCTGAACTTCGTGAACTTGAGAAAGAGCTTAAACGACTTAACAAAGAAAAAAATCTTTACATAAAACTCCATGATTTCGAGAAAGGAGCTTCTGTTAAGAATGAAGAGGACAGGGTAAGAAAGCTCTATGATAATCTCAATAAGAAATGGCGTGAAAACCAGCAGAAAGAAATACCTCTTGTACTGGATGATGATATTGCATATA
The DNA here is from genome assembly GCA_016208905.1 of Nitrospirota bacterium. Classification (GTDB taxonomy): domain Bacteria; phylum Nitrospirota; class Thermodesulfovibrionia; order UBA6902; family UBA6902; genus UBA6902. The sequence goes on along the minus strand of JACQXG010000055.1, from coordinate 26,147 downwards.
CTGTTGCAAAGATTACGGGCATTCCTCTGTCAAAGCTTGAAGAAAAAGAATCAGAAAAACTCCTTCGTATGGAAGATGAACTTCATAACAGAATCGTTGCTCAAGATGAGGCGGTAAGGGCCATTGCAAAGGCGATCAGGAGGTCACGCGCCGGCTTAAAATCAAGGACAAGGCCTATTGGGTCGTTTTTCTTTCTTGGCCCCACAGGAGTTGGAAAGACCGAGCTTGCAAAAGCACTTACCGAATTTCTTTTTAATGATGATAAAGCACTTGTAAAAATAGATATGTCAGAATATATGGAAAGATTCAATGTATCCAGATTAACAGGTGCACCCCCTGGATATGTTGGTTATGAGGAAGGCGGACAACTGACAGAAACAGTACGCCGGAGGCCGTATTCAGTTGTGCTTTTTGATGAGATTGAAAAAGCCCATCCCGATGTGTTCAATATTTTACTTCAGGTACTTGATGAAGGTGTAATTACAGATAACCTTGGCAGAAAGGTTGATTTTAAGAATACAGTAATAATTATGACATCAAACGTCGGCACAAAGTTCATTGAAAATTCTACGCCTCTTGGCTTTCAGAAACAATCTACCAAGAATAATTACAGAAAAATAAAGGATGCGGTACTTGATGAACTGAAAAAGAAGTTTAATCCTGAATTTCTAAATAGAATTGATGAAATTGTGGTTTTCCACCAGCTCGAAAAAATACACTTAGTGAAAATTGTTAATTTACTTATCAACGAGCTCAATAAACAGCTTCTTGATCATGATCTTGCAGTTACACTGTCTGATGAAGTGGTTGAATGGTTGATTGATAAAAATTACCAACCGTCGTACGGTGCCAGGCCGATGAGAAGGGCAATACAAAGACACATTGAAGATCCTCTTTCTGAAGAGATTCTCAGGGGAAAGTTTAAAGAGGTAAAAAAAGTTAACGTTATTTTGGAAAACGATTCTCCTGTATTTATTGAAAGCCAAATCGAAGCATTTGTTTCATAAATAAATCTTGAACCTCCCTGGAAATGCGTTTATAACCTTGCTGCTATTATGCAGCAAATTCTTGCGGGTATAAGCTATCAACATTATCAATTAGTTTATCGCTGACTAGATTGACATATTTTATTAAGTATTATATAGTGTTACGTTCTGCACAATTTTATTGGTTTCGAATAAATTAAAACAATGAAGTTATATTAATTATGATACTAACACAATCAATGACAGGATATGGAAAGGGGTCCTCCGGGAATTTTAAGGTCGAAATCCGTTCTTCAAACCATAAAAATCTCGACGTACACATTAATATGCCATACTATCTCTTTTCCTATGAACCTGAGATCAAAAAAATAATAAAGAAGAAGATTGAGCGGGGACATATAGAAATATTAGTTCCAAAACAGGAAATGGATAATATTAAGTTGAAAGTAAACAAATCCCTTGCGAGGGAATATTATAATGCCTTTGCTTCATTAAAAGATGAACTTTCTCTCTCCGACAATATTGGGATTAATATGCTTGCATCACAAAGAGATCTATTCATCCTGGATGAGCCTCAGATCGATGTAGCCGATTTTTACAAGGCACTCGAAGCAGCGCTGGAAGAATTAAGCAGGACCAGAATTGAAGAAGGGAAAAATCTGATTCATGATATTTCTGAAAGAATAGTTTTTATAAAAGAATATATAGCTAATATTGAACAAAAAAGGGCTGAGTTTGCCGCCTCCGCCAGAGAAAAACTGCGTGAGAAACTGAAAGAGTTTCTGGACGGCGTACAAGTTGACGAGACACGTCTCATTCAGGAAACCGCTATAATGATTGAAAAATCTGATATCACGGAAGAGATTGTAAGAATGAACAGTCATCTGAACCATTTTACTGATGTGTTAAAATCAAATGACTCTGTCGGTAAAAAAATGGATTTCATTATACAGGAGCTGCGCAGGGAGATAAATACAATTGGATCTAAAGTGCAGAACTTCGAAATTGCCAACAACGTTGTTGAAGTTAAACATGAGCTTGAAAAAATAAGAGAACAGGTACAGAACTTACAATAGAATCCAGGATACAATTATATCATCAGGATAATTAACTCCAAAAGTTATGAGTTGCCACAGATAGTTATTGAAAAATCTATAGTTAAAGGTAAAGAATTCAGGAAATCTGTAAGATTTATGAGGTAAGATAATGATAAAATCCGGTCAGGGAGTAGTGCTCATAAATGTAGGTTTTGGAAATGTGGTTTCAGCCTCCCGCGTAATAGCGGTTGTTGCCCCCGGTTCATCCCCCATGAAACGGTTGCGTGACGAAGCAAGTGAGAGAGGGAAGCTGGTCGACGCAACACAGGGTCGGAAGACAAGGGCCATAATTGTGACTGATAGCGACCACGTAATTCTTTCTGCGCTTCAGGTTGAAACTATAACACAAAGGTTTTCTGTAGAGTAATAAAGTGGCTGAAACTAAGAGCAGAAGCAATCGACAAAAAAAAAATAATGGGACATTATTTGTGATATCGGCCCCTTCGGGTGCAGGCAAAACAACACTTTGCCGAAGAATATTAAAGAAAATTCCTGATATTAAACTCTCCGTTTCTTATACTACCAGACAACCAAGAAAAGGAGAGACGAATCATGTTGACTATACATTTGTAAGTAAGACACAATTTATGAGCATGATCAATAAAGGTGAGTTTGCCGAATGGGCGACTGTGCACGGCAACCTCTATGGCACCTCATTAAAAAGACTGGAAAAGTTAAACAGGGAAGGTTATGATATAATACTTGACATTGATACTCATGGCGCGATACAGCTGAAAAAGACCTGTACAAATGCCGTTTACATCTTTATTCTTCCTCCATCTTTAAAAATTCTGGAGGAAAGGCTGATAAATCGCAAGACAGATTCACAAGATGTAATAGCAAGGCGCATTGAAAATGCAAAAGCTGAAATTGCGCACTATAATGATTATGATTATATTGTTGTCAATAACAGTCTTCATAAGGCATATAGAGAACTGGAAAGTATAATTATATCATCAAGACTCAGGACATCAAGGGTTGATCCGAAATGGATAGAAAATATTTATAACGTTAAATAAAATAATGGAGGTTTTATGGATATAATTTCACTGCCGATAAAGTATGACAAAGAAAAAATTGACGGTACTTACAGACTTGTAGTTGCCTCGGTTAAAAGGGCCAAGGCCTTGTCACAGGGGTCCCTGCCTGTAATATCTTCAAAAGCACAGAAAATTACAACACTTGCTATAGAGGAAGTAGCGTCCGGCGCCATAAATGTTCTTATAGGAGAAGCGGCCGTCAAAGCAAGTGAAGAAGCCAGGAAGCTCAGTAATAAACGAATGATGGACGAAGCCCAGCAGAAAGAAACAATGCCGGAAGATATGACTGAACTTGAAAAGGACTTAAAGGTATATCTGAGCGAGAAGGGCGAATCAGAGCAAAAGAAAACAATTGAGGATATATTTGGGGATAGCTAAACCAGGTGTTGAAAGATCAAAATGTCCTTTTGGGAATTACCGGAAGCATAGCGGCATATAAATCGGTAGATATAGCACGCCGGCTTATAGAGAAAGGGGCACATGTTCAGGTAGTAATGACTGAGGCGGCATGCCGTTTTATTACCCCCTATATATTGGAAGCGGTGACTGGCACGCCTGTTTATTCCAACCTTTTCGATGATCCTTTCAGCCATATAAATCTGTCAAAAGAAGCACATCTGTTCATTATTGCACCTGCAACCGCCAATACTATTAACAAATTTTCATGCGGAATTGCAGATAATCTCCTGAGCAATCTCTGGCTGACCTATGAAGGGCCTGTACTAATCGCGCCTGCGATGAATTCCAGAATGTACCGCAATCCAGTAGTAAAAAAACATATCAGAGAGCTGAACAAATCAGGGGTGCAGTTTATTGGTCCGGCATCAGGCAGTCTTGCCTGTGGAGAAGAGGGCGAAGGCCGTATGGTTGAGGTTGCAGAGATTATCGAGGCAGCGGAAGCGGCATTGGCAACTAAGGACCTAACGGGGCAAAATATTTTAGTAACTGCAGGCCCGACTGTTGAGCCGATAGATCCGGTCAGATTTATCTCAAACCGTTCATCAGGCAAGATGGGCTATGCGATTGCCAGGGCCGCTTTAAGGCGGGGCGCAGATGTTACGCTGATTAGCGGACCGTCGTCTCTTGAACCTCCCGCGGGCGTCTCTTTTATATCTGTAGAAAGAACGTCGGAGATGGAGGCCGAGGTCTTTAAACATCTAAAGAAGGCGACAGCGGTTATTATGGCTGCGGCCGTATCTGATTATTCACCCTCTGAGACAGCTAAGGTAAAACTTAGAAAAAAGGATGAAATGCTTTTGAAATTAAAGAGGAACGCCGATATACTCAGGGAGCTGGGAAAGAAGAAGGGGAATAGGGTCCTTATAGGATTTGCAGCAGAGTCAGGTAAGGACATGAACAGTGCGAGCACAAAGCTAAAAGAAAAAAATCTTGACCTGATAGTTCTCAATGATATATCTTGTGAAGGCTCCGGATTTGATGTCGACACAAACATTGTTACCATAATTGACAGAAAAGGCAATGTCACTGATTATCCTTTAATGAAAAAGATTGAAGTTGCGAATGTCATTCTTGACACTATGTTACAGGTGAAGGGGGAGAAAAAATGAGGATACTGATCATCCACGGCCCTAATCTTAATCTCCTCGGTAAGAGGGAGGCCGATGTCTATGGTACCAAGACTCTTGACGAGATCAATAAGCTGCTCAAGCAGCTTGCGAAGAAATTGAAGGTTGAGCTTGATATCAGGCAGTCTAACCACGAAGGCGAGATTGTCGATTTGATACAGAACTCAAAAAAATACGCCGCTCTTGTGATCAATCCCGCCGCTTATACTCACACGAGTATCGCTATTAGAGACGCAATCGCTGCTGTTGAAATACCCACTGTTGAAGTGCATCTGTCAAACATTCACAAACGCGAGGAATTCAGGCATAAGTCTCTTATTGCTCCTGTCTCGCATGGTCAGATCTCCGGTTTTGGATATGAAAGCTATTTGTTAGGTTTGCGGGCTGCGGTATCAATTGCAGAAAACATTGTTGAAAATTAGTAGAAGGGTGGATGAGTGTAAGGGTTAATGCGTGTAAGGGTAAAAGGGGATAAGAGGAACAAACAGAGGGGACATGAGGATGACACATAAGGACCTTGATATATGGAAATTAGGGATAGAACTGGTAGAGAAGATTTATCGTATCACGGCGAAATTTCCAAAAGAAGAAGTTTTTGGATTAACATCGCAGTTAAGAAGAGCTGCTATATCAATTCCATCAAACATAGCTGAAGGCGCTGCAAGGAATTCCAGAAAGGAGTTTTTGCAGTTTCTATATATTGCGTTAGGTTCCCTTTCAGAGATAGAAACGCAGATTGTAATATCAAAGAGACTTGGTTATCTGAAAACTACAGATATATTCGATGCTGTTGAGGTTCTAAGAAAAAAACATCTGAACTTTATCAAATACATTAAAAGGGTGGAAGAGTTGAAGAGTATAAGGGTTGAAGAGAATAAGAGTGAAAGAGTAAAAGGGGGTAAGGGTGGACGAGTATAAGGGTAAAAGAGTAGAAAAGGATAATGGGCGAAGGGGGTCCTTTACTAATTTACCCTTTAACTCTTTAACCCTTCTACCCATTTACCCTTTAACCCGTCTACTCTTCTATTTTTTGTCCCTTATACTCTTACACTCTTTAACTCTTTTACTTTTTTCCCCTGCAGACGCCGCCGAGGTCAGGAACGAGGTCGTCAAACAGGCCGGCAACAGGATGGTGTTTGAGTTTGACGTAATTGGAGATGCGAATGAGGAGGCAGAGGTTGATCTTGCGCTGACAATAAACGGTCAGACGTACACTGAAGACAAGCTTCATTTTGAAGGGGATTTCGGAAAGGTGAAGACAGGCAAGGGCAGGAAGATATACTGGAACGTGCTTCAGGACTTTCCGAGGGGATTGAATACTAAGTTTGATTGGGAGATAGTGGCAACACAACGCTTAATATCGCTTCCGAGTGGTTTGCAGTATAAGGTCATTAAAGAAGGTTCAGGAGATAAACCTAAAGTATCTGATATTGTAACTGTACATTTTCGTGTTGCACATATAGACGGGAATGAATTTGACAGCTCATACGGCAGAGAGCCGGCAACATTTCCGGTCAACGCTGTTATTCCTGGATGGACCGAAGCCCTCCAGCTTATGAAGATTGGCTCAAAGTGGCTGTTGATTGTTCCGCCTGATCTTGCATATGGAGAACGTGGCGCAGGACGTGAAGTAGGCCCGAATGAGACACTGCTTTATGATTTGGAGCTGCTTTCCATTCAGAAGAGCGCAGACAAACTGTAATTACCAGACTCTGTGCTGGTTCAATCTTGCAGATTGAACCAGCTAAAAACAGATTGCTAATAAACCGTAACTTGTTTTAAATTGTATACAAATGAGCCCATCTATTTTCAGAGAAAAAGGATACTGGCAGGTTTTACTTCCTTTCAAAGGAAGAGGAGCGGATTCATATCCATGTTACATGTGAATACGGTGAAGCGAAGTTCTGGCTCGAACCGATTGTATCGTTAGCCGTGTATCATGGATTAAGTCCGAGACGGCTAAATGATATCCAAAGAATCATAGAGGAGCATAGACATGAAATCATTAAAGCATGGCAAAAGCATTTTAGTAAGCGTTGAGAATATAACTCCTTTCGGCATATGGCTCTTTGTGAAAGAAAGGGAATACTTTCTGAGTTATAACGATTATCCTTATTTTAAGGCTCAGACGTTGAGCGCCATACAAAATGTCCAGTTGCTTCACGGCTATCATTTATACTGGCCGGAACTGGATATAGATCTGGAAATTGATAATCTCGAAAATCCTGAGAAATATCCGTTGAAGAGTAAAAGTTAGAATAATCCAATATCTGTCCGTCAAACAGGTATAAGAGTGAAAAGGTTGAAGAGTGGATGAGTATAAGGGTATAAGGGGCGAAGGGTGGCCTTTACTCATATACTCTTCTACCCATTCACCCTTTAACCCATTTACCCGTTGACTCTTCTACTTTATTCGAAAGGGGGATAATATGATCAGGCAAATTTATTTAGTTGCATTATCATTCTTAATTCTTTCATCAACATCCTTTGCCGGGAAAGGCTCCTCAAAAGTCAGCGTCTTTCCTGCGCCGCCGGATATTTCAGCGACTGTGAAATTTTCAGAACAGGAGACCGGGAAGATCACTCTGACTATTGAAAACAAAGGCAAGGGCGATGCCTTTGACGCTGCTGTGGAATTGAGCATTGATAAAAAGATAGACGGCCTGAGCTTTGACAAAAGCATTCCTCTCGGTAATATTGCAGCAGGACAGACATTGAACAAAGAGATTTCACTAACTGCATCGGAGGACGTCGCAACAGCGGATGTGAAGCTCCAGGTAAACATAAAAGAGACCAACGGCTTTGACGCTGAACCGATAAAGATAGCCTTCATGACAAAGTCCTTTGAGCCGCCGAAACTCGTTGTCGCTGACACGGGCATTGATGATCAGAGCGGCAATTCAAGGGTCGAGCCAATGGAAAATGTCGAGATGACAGTGAGAATTCAAAACATGGGACACGGCGATGCAAGGAGCGTGGCGGTTGATATTGTGACAGGCGAAAATGTCTATATCGGAGGCGGGGGTGTCACGCATTTCAATATCGGCGGTCTGCCTGCCGGTAAATTCAGGGACATTAAATTCATGTTCTATACAAACAAGCGCATCAGAGACGGGGAAAAGATCCCCGTTACGATAAAGATAAACGAGGAACGGCAGCAGTTCAACATTGCAAAGGCGCTGGACCTTGTGATGAACGCCTATCAGAAAAGAGCGCAGGAGATAATTGTTAAGGCAGTTGAAGAGACAAAAGGAGAGATAAAACTTGCCACGGGCCTGAGCGTGGACATTGAACAGAATCTCCCCATCACCAAAGCGCAAAACAAAGACGCCTTTGCAGTGGTCATCGGCAACTCGGATTACAGGCATACAAAAAATGTCGACTTCGCCGTCAATGACGCACGGACAGTAAAGACATATCTGACTGAAGTCCTCGGCTTCAAAGAGGGCAATATCTTCTTTATCTCCAATGCAACAAAGGGAGACTTTGAAACCTATTTCGGGACAAAGGACGACCATAAAGGTAAACTCTTCAACCAGGTAAAGCCGGAAAAATCTGATGTGTTCATCTACTACGCCGGACACGGCGCTCCCGGATTGAAGGACAGGAAGGGCTACTTTGTCCCGGTCGATGCTGACCCCCAGTATGTTGAAAAAAGCGGGTACTCGCTTGACGTTTTTTATGAGAACCTGTCCAGGATTTCCGCAAAGTCCGTAACCGTAGTGATGGATTCATGCTTTTCAGGGGCGGACATATACGCAACATCTCCCCGATTGTGCTGGAGATAGACAACCCGGTCATCAACCTGAAAAACGGCGTTGTGATTTCAAGCTCCACACGCAGTCAGGTGTCAAGCTGGTACAACGAGAAGAAGCATGGCATGTTCACGTATTTCTTTCTTAAAGCCATCCATGACAAGAACGCGGATTACGACAAAAACAATGAACTTACATTCGAAGAGATTTACAGATACATCTCCGACAAAGCAGACGGCGTCCCTTACTACGCCAGAAGCATTCACAACGTGGAGCAGACGCCTGTCATTCAGGGACAATATCAGGGGAAGGCGCTGGTGAAGTTTAAAACAGTGAATGAGTGAAAGAGCATAAGGGTATAAGGGACAAAGAGAAAAAGAGTAGACGGGTTAAAGGGTATATGGGTAGAAGGGTGAAAGAGTTAAAGGGTAAATGAGTAAAGGATCCCCTTCGCCCCTTATACTCTTCAACCCATCCACTCTTCCACTCTTTTTCTGAGTTACAATCTGCTATAATTGCACATGAACAGAAAAGCCTTTTTAAGAAGACAACTCCAGAAGCAAAAGCTTGACGGAATCCTTATTACCGACCTCCTTAACGTTAAATACCTCACAGGTTTTACCGGCTCAGCCGGATATGCCCTTATCACCAGGAAAGACGCCATCTTCGTAACTGATTTCCGCTATCAGGAACAATCAAGGCATGAGGTCAGGGGTTTTAAGATCAAGATAGAGCGCGGAGAAAGGACAAGAGAGCTTAAAGAGTTGGTTGAGGAATTGGGTGTTAAGAAGCTTGGATTTGAAGATCATCACGTAAGCTACTCGTTATACAAGAAGCTGCTGAGGCAAAAGATAAGACTCAAGCCGGTAACCAATACATAAAAATTGCGATCAAAAGGGCGGAAGCGGCATTCAAAAGATTACTGCCTTTCATTAGCGCAGGTATTACAGAGCAAAAACTTGCCTTAAAGTTAGAGGAATTACTCAAGCTGGAAGGTTGCAAAAGATTACCCTTTGAGGTTATAGTAGCTTCTGGTTTCAGGTCAGCCCTCCCGCATGCCAAGCCTACCGACAGGAGATTAAAAAAGGGCGATCTTGTTGTATTTGACTGGGGAGGCGAATGTGAGGGTTATTATTCAGACATGACAAGAACGATACTTATAAATGACCGGGATATTTCTAAACAGAAGGCGTTGTATTATAATGTGCTTGAAGCACAAAAAAGGGCGATTGAGTCCGTAAGGGCCGGCATTAAGGCCGCTAAGGTTGATTCTGCTGCAAGGGATTATATAACGCAGGAAGGATATGATGAATTTTTTGGACACGGCACCGGACACGGGGTAGGGCTTGCAGTACATGAGAAGCCTGTAGTATCATGGCGTAGCAAAGAAGATATAAGAGAAAATATGGTGTTCACTATAGAACCGGGAATATATCTGCCGGGATTCGGCGGAGTGAGAATAGAAGATATGGTGATAGCAAGAAGAAACAAGGCCGAAGTATTAACTTCTCTGCCTAAGAAATTAAAAATAATAGGGGTATAATGAATGATATCTACAAGCGAATTTAAAAAGGGCGCCAAGATAGAATATAAAGGGGCGCCTCATGAAATAATTGACTATCAGCATCATAAAATGGGAAGGGGCGGCGCTATCATCAGAACAAAGCTGAAAAACCTTATAACCGGCAGCATCTTTGATGATTCCTTTAAGGGAGGGGAGAAATTCAGCACCCCTAATCTTGAAGAAAGAACAATGCAGTATCTTTATAAGGACGATCATTATCATTTTATGGACAATGAAAGTTATGAACAGACCCCTCTGACTTTGGAACAGTTAGGGGATGCCAGAAAATTTCTTAAAGAAAATATGGCAGTAAAAATATTATTTTACAGTGGTTCACCAATAGCGGTTGAAGTGCCTATGTTTGTAGAACTGGCAATAGTCAAGACTGATCCCGGTTTTAAGGGTGATACAGCAAGCGGAGGGAGCAAACCCGCTCTTCTCGAATCAGGGATTACAGTCAAAGTGCCTTTTCACCTGAATGAAGGTGATATTATTAAGATTGATACAAGAACGTCTGATTATATTGAGAGGGTGAAATAATTGTAGGGGCAGGGTTACCACGCCCCTATGGTGACAATCAAAAATAATTACAGAGGGAAAAATGGAACTTAATGAAATTAGAAACTTGATAGAACTTTTGAAGGACACTGATATTACAGAGCTTCAGATTGAAAAAGAAGGTTCTAAGCTAAAGATTAAAAGAGAAAAGTTTTTTCCGTCTTTTGAAGCAGCGCCTTCCACAGTCAGACCTGTTGTTGAGGAAATTAAGGCAACAAAGGAGGAGGCGGTTGTTGAACAGAAGTTTGTAACTATTACTTCTCCGATTGTCGGCATATTTCACAGGGCGCCCTCACCTGAATCGCCTCCTTTTGTTGAAGCAGGCAGTTCCGTTAAAAAGGGACAAGTCCTCTGCATTATTGAGGCAATGAAATTAATGAATGAAATTGAGAGTGATACAGATGGCATTATCTCGCAAATTCTCATTGAAAACGGACATCCCGTTGAATACGGAGAGCCTCTTTTCCGTATAGAACCCATGTCATGAGTTTATTCAAGAAAATTCTCATAGCCAACAGAGGTGAAATCGCGTTAAGAATTATTCGCGCATGTCATGAACTCGGCATAAAAACTGCCATTGTTTATTCAGAGATAGATAAGAACACCCTGCCTGTCAGATTGGCTGATGAGGCAATATGCATCGGACCGGCATCGGCGGCTCAGAGTTATCTGAATATTCCGGCAATTATCAGTGCGGCTGAAATTACAGACGCTGAGGCAATTCATCCCGGATACGGGTTTCTTGCTGAAAATTCTCATTTTGTAGAGGCATGCACAGCCTCAAGAATAACTTTTATCGGCCCCTCTGCTGAAAACATACGGATAGGCGGAGATAAATCAATGGCCCGCAAGCTAATGAAAAGAAGGGGCATACCAGTTGTTCCCGGCAGTGAAACCCCTGTTTTAAACGAAGACGATGCAATGAAGATATCTAAAGCTATAGGGTTTCCTGTCATTTTCAAAGCTTCAGCTGGCGGCGGCGGCAAGGGTATGAGAATTGTACAGGAAGAAAAAGATTTGCAACAGATGTATTACATGGCACAGAAGGAAGCCCTGGCAGCCTTTGCAAACGGTGATCTGTATATTGAAAAATATATTCCTGATATGAGGCATATAGAAGTCCAGATTCTTGCCGACAACAAGGGCAATATTATCCATCTTGGTGAAAGGGAGTGTTCTATCCAGAGGAGACATCAAAAACTCCTTGAAGAAGCGCCCTTTACTTTTGCAGATTCTAAATTCAGGAAAAAAATCGGAGAGCTTGCGATAAAGGCGGCAAAGGCCTTCAAATACAGAAATGCCGGCACCATTGAATTTATTTATGCTAATGACGGTCAGATTTATTTTATGGAGATAAATACGAGAATTCAGGTGGAGCATCCTGTTACAGAGATGATAACAGGAGTTGATATAATCAAGGAACAGATTAAACTTGCCGCGGGAGAGCCCCTGTCTCTAAGGCAGCAGAACATTAAATTTTCAGGACATAGTATCGAATGCAGGATAAATGCTGAAGACCCTGAGAAATTTATCCCGTCTCCGGGAAAGATTTCATTGTTCGTACCTCCGGGGGGAGGAGGAGTCAGGACAGATACATCTGCTTACTCAGGATGGACGGTGCCGGCACACTATGATTCCCTCATCGCAAAATTAATAGTCCATGGGAAAGACAGGAATGAGGCCATACTTAAAATGCGGAGGGCCTTAAATGAATTTATTGTTGATGGCATCAAAACTACTATTCCATTCTTTTTAAAAATACTTGACGATCCAGATTTCATAAAAGGTAATATTAACACGCAATTCCTTGAAAGAAATAATAAGAAAAACACAGCATCTGAGTAGACAAAAATCCGGCGATAAAAGCACTTAGTCTTAATAATATTTCACTGATAGTATTTACTCCTCTTAATGACTGCAAGAAGATCGTTTAAAAAAGACCGCCCATTATACCTTATCACCGATACAGCAATAGCAGGCCTTTCTCATATTCAAATAGTCCGTTTGGCCATCGAGGCCGGTATCACAACAATTCAATTAAGGGAAGAATATCTTCCGAAAAAAGACATTTACAAAGCAGCGATTAGTATTAGAGAAATAACTAAAAAGTATAAAGTAACTTTTATTGTTAACGATTATTTAGATATTGCGCTTGCTGTTAATGCTGATGGTGTTCATCTGGGTCAGCAAGACATGCCGGTTGAAGAAGCAAGAAGAATAGTGGGGAACAAAAAATTAATCGGCATTTCGACTCACAATTTAGATCAGGCGATTAAGGCACAAGAGTCCGGCGCCGACTATATTGGCTTTGGTCCGATATTCTATACAACTACAAAAAATACCGGACATCCAAAAGGAATTGAAGTCTTAAGGAAAATAAGGGACCATATTGATATTCCGATAGTTGCAATCGGAGGCATAACGTGGGAAAATGTAAAAGAGGTCTTGAACGCCGGGGCAGAAGCTGCCGCAGCAGTTTCAGGAATTTTGACTGGCGATATTCAAACAAATGTTAGAAAGTTTATGGAAGCTCTTACTTAGGACGTTTATCATTATCTTTTTTTCTTTATCCATGATCGCTCTCTCCAAATATCCGTCTGTAGAAAATCAACCGTCTAATGATGATCAAACATCTGTTCAAAGATTTAAAATGGTTGAAGAACAGATTGCTGGAAGGGGCGTGAAAGACAGTCGTGTTCTTGATGCAATGAGGAAAATACCGAGGCATCTCTTTGTTGAAAATTCCCTGAAGGGCAGGGCGTACGGAGATCATCCGCTTCCTATTGATGAGGGTCAGACCATCTCCCAGCCTTATGTAGTTGCCTGGATGACCGAGGCATTAAATCTCAAATCCTCTGACCGGGTACTTGAAATAGGAACAGGTTCCGGGTATCAGGCAGCCGTCCTTGCTGAGATTGTTAAGGAAGTATATTCAGTTGAAATTAGAGAAGGGCTGAAAGATAAGGCACACCGGCTTCTCAATAAGCTTGGCTATAAAAATATTAAAACGAAATATGCAGACGGTTACTTTGGATGGGAACAATATGCGCCCTTTGATGCAATTATTATTACGGCATCTGTAAACCATATACCCCCGCCTCTGATAAAGCAATTGAAGGAAGGAGGGCGCTTAATCATTCCGCTTGGAAACACGCTATATTATCAGACATTGACTCTTGTCACAAAAATCAGTAATGAACTCGATGTTGTACAAATGGGAGGAGTCGCTTTTGTGCCTATGATTGGAGAGGCAAAACAAAAATAACAGCATTTTTTCATCTGGCAACAAATTAATTTTAATTATGCTATAGTATTATAACTTTTAAAGTTGCATAAGCCTCACAGCTTTAAAGTCTGCGAGGCATTTTTATTTTAATGGAGAGGTAAAAAAAATGGGAAAGAAGTTATATGTGGGTAGTATTTCGTTTAATGCATCAGAAGAAGATCTTATCAAACTCTTCTCGACAATTGGAGAAGTAGAGTCAGCCAAGATAATAACTGACGCAAATACGGGTCAGTCAAAAGGTTTTGCTTTTATTGAAATGGCGTCAGAGGAGGACGCAAAGAAGGCCATAACGGACTTAAATGGTTCGTCATTTATGGAAAGAGCAATTGTGGTAAATGAAGCGCGACCGAAAGCCCCTAGAGAGAAGAGAGATTTTGGAGGAGCAGGAAGGGGCGGTTTTGACAGGGGCAGAGGCGGTGCGGGCGGTTTTGGTAACAGCAGGGGTGGTAGAGGCAGCGCGGGACCGGGTAGAAAAGGGAGAAGATAAATCATTTTGGAAATCAAAGTAAGAGGAAATAATATAGAAAAGGCGATTAGAGATCTAAAAATCAAGCTGCAGAAAGAAGGCATTTTTAGAGAACTAAAGAAGCGAAGGTATTATGAGAAGCCTTCGGTAAAAGAGAAAAGAAAAAGAATAGAAGCCCGCAAAAAAAGAATGAAGGCTTTTAAATTTAAGGGAGCTTAGTAAAAAGAATATAAATATCGAAAGAGACTCTATTTAGACTGTTTTTTCCTGCTGTATTTTATATTGACTTCGTAAGAGATGCTTGCATGATCATGAGCATGGTCACTATTCTTGCCTTTGCAAACCATCTTCCCTTTAAGAGATTTCTTATGTTGTTTGATATGTTTGACAATTACAGATGTTAAGTCAAATCCACCCTCTTCACATCCTTTTGTCATACATTCCATTTTAAAATAAGCATAACTTGTAGGAAAGACATTAACTGTTCGCTCCATAAGAATAGGGTTATCCGCATTATGGTAGTAAGTCATGTGAATAACCATACCTGAAACATGCGGGAAACAGTCGGAAACCAGTCCAGCATCTAATCTATGCTGTTTTTTTAACTCTATTTTTTTCAGGTGTTCTTGTCTTTGTATCATGATATATACGACAGAAAGATAATTTATTTATAAAAGAACCAAATAAACCACAAAGCTTATAGCAGTTGTGGCCTTATTTCAGATTTTATTACCATTAAGAACTTTGAATAGAATAACAGTTTTATTTTATAAAGTCCAATTAATGATAACTGAAGTATTTTTATTAAAAGTGGGCAAGTGACATTAGTTATTGAGACTATTAGAAGTTATCATAACAATGTCCCTTGAGATAAATCTTTATCATCGATTTTGTTTTTACTTTTACGGCTTCCAATTCCAGCACCTTCTATAAACAGGGAAACGGTCAGATCCAAAGTTTTTTCCAGTGGAAACAACTTTGGATCTGACAGCCAATTTATGCAGGTTGTCAGAAATATAACCTCCAAATATTTGACCAGCAGATCGACAGACATATCTTTTCTAACATCACCTGACTGCTGACCTAGTTTTATTATCATGTTGAAAATATCATTAAACCCGCTTTGAAGTCTTTCATTTAACGACGGATTATTTAAATTTCTAAGCCAATAACTCAAATATATTTTATATATGTCTTCTTTGGACTGAAATAATTCAGTAGCTGCTTTGGAAAATGTTTTATTTATACGAGATTTTGTGTCAGGCAGCAACTGGATCATTTGAAGAATTTGAAGTTTTATTTCCTTTACGTTATGTTGCCAATATTCACTTATGATAGATTCTTTGACAGGGAAGTAGTTATATAATGTAGCTTTAGAAATATCAACTTCTTCAGCTATCTGTTCCATGGTAGTTAAATCAAAACCCTGTTTGTTAAAAAAATACATAGCAAGCTTTACGATTTTTTGCTTGGTCTCTTGCTTCTTTCGATCGCGCCTTTTTTCCATTGGAATAGATTTCATATCTAATTATTAACCGAATCAATAATTAGATTAAGCTTATTATTAAGCATAGTATAATATTAAACGGCATCCAATTATATGTCAAGCTAATTTTTTCGATTGAGTGCTTAACTATAATGAGTTACGCAATATACCCCCCCCATGTGGTGCACGGGGATGAATGGATTCCTTGTAGTTTTTAGCAGTTAAAAGCCCCGCCTTGTAGGGGAGTCTCACTTAAATTATTCAGTCTCTCTTGCTAATGTGTCAGTACCCAATTTTACTGTGTAATTAAGTTGAGGTCTAAACAATGTAACAGTTTGTTGTCGGGGGGGTAATTCCTGCATATAGAGACAGATTTTACCTGCCTATATTCAAACAATCTTGCAAGAAGACATACAGTATCTCAGGATCAAAGACGTTGCCTTCCATCATTCGCATTATTTGCACTGCCTTATCCAGGTCAAACCTTTTTCTGTATGGTCGGTCTGAAGTCAGTGCGTCAAATACATCAGCGATCGTCACTATCCTTGCTGTAAAGGGTATAGTATGTCCCTGAATAGCTGATGGATAACCGCTTCCGTCATACCTTTCATGATGATGCAGTATTATATTAACTATAGTATCAGACATACGGGCCTGTACAGCGACATCAGCGCCCCATCGGGGATGTTTTCTTATAATCTCAAACTCATTTTCATCCAGAGGCCCGTTCTTGTTAAGTATGTTTTCCGGCACACCTATTTTCCCGCAATCGTGCAGCCAGCTTCCATATCGGATGTCTTTTTTCACTTCGTCGGCAAGCTTTAATGCATCGGCAATCATTATGGCATACCGGGCCACCGACTCACAGTGCCCGCGGGTATAAGGGTCTTTTAACTCAATAGTTTGAGCAAGGGAAAGTAAAGTTGACTCATCCTCTTTTTTAAGACTTTGCACAATCTGGTAACGCTTGATTGCCTCTTGGACCGTCTGTATGAGAGCATCATCTTCCCATGGTTTTGTAATAAACCGGAACACCTCCCCCCGATTGATAGCATCCACTGCCGTTGCAAGGTCGGCGGATCCTGTCATCAAAATCTTCATGGTATCAGGGGAAATTTCTTTGATCCTCGATAGAAGGTCTATTCCTTTCATCCCCGGCATCTGATTGTCCGAGACGATCACTGCTATCTCTTGTTTTTGAAAATGGTTGAGGGCTTCGTCGGCATTGGAAGCGCTGAGCACGCGCATATCAATGTCTGAAAAGAGCCTGTCAATGGATTTCCGCACGTATTCTTCATCATCGACAAATATAACAGTGTCAGTAATCTTTTTTCCCTCCGTGATTTTCTTCGGTTGCATAACATGTTATCGGCTCATTTGCGTATTAACTGAACCTTACAGTTGCATTAAATTATTCATGCAAGGCCGCTCGCCTGATTTATGCAACATCAAGGTGAATGGACCGGTTTCGATAACTGAATTTTATAATTTCAAGGCATTATGACTGGGATTAGTAATTTATAACTTCATGAGTTTCATCATGGCAATAAAGGCCAGAAAATATGCCAAGGCCCCGACCCAGAGGACTGCCTTAAATCCGGTTACCAGCGCGAGCATTATTGTGAGTATCGGCGCCAGCACAGACATGCAGGCATTTATTGCCCAGGCCCAGGGGATTAATCCATCTTTTTTGCGGCCCAGAATTTTTATGCCGGCAGGGAAGGGGATTCCCATAAAAAAGCCCAGCGGGATAATTGAGACGGCCAGCATTATCATTCTTGCCTTTATGATGTGTGTAGTGAGAGCATCCAGTAATATGGGATATATCATACTGTAAAGCAATACGAGCACGGCAATTATGAGAGGCGAATAATACGTCTTTAATCCGGGGAATTTTGAACTGATCATACTCCCTAAACCGGAACTTATCAGGACTGATGTCAATATGACGGCAACAGTGTATGATGGATTCTCAAGTACGAGGAAGGTCTTTTGAATAAGCGATACCTCGACAAACATGAATCCGATACCGAGCATGGAAAAGTAGATAAAGGTGGGAAGCGCCGCTGCAAGTTTAAAGTGTTTTCTGATTATTGCATTAAAAATAACAGGAAACAAAATCAATATGATACACAAGGCCAGAATTATGACAAGGACAATGGGGAGGATATAGCCTTCTTCAAGAAAATAAAGCCACTTGCGGCCCATTTTGTAGTAGATAGGTTTAATATTATCCATCTTGAGATAGTAGTGGAAAAAGGGATTGTCATCACGGACAGGTTTTATATCAAATAAATAATCATCCATAAAAGGCTTTCTCAGGTTAGTGTCAAGGAGTTTGCTGAAGCCTGTGAAATATTCATCCACTGGCATTATTATATATCTGTTGGATTCCTCCTCCTTTATGCCGGGATAGTAAACAAGATCAAAACGTCTTTCCCTGCAAAAAGTCTTAATAATTTCAATTTCATTGCTGTTAAAGGGAGATTTCTTTGCAAGCAGCGTAATACTGTCCCAGCTTCTAATGGCGGCCATTCGGGAAGATATTTCTTTAACATCCATTTCTTCAAAAGCCGAAATAATCGTAGCCAGCATCCTGAACTCTGTCCTCGGTGGCGGGACAAGATATAAACTTATGCTTATGATCCCGTTTTCTTTAAGGGCGTCAAGATAGTTTTTGAAAGCCTCTACAGTATATCTGTAATCTTCAGATATACCATAAATACCGCTGACCGAAGTGTCTGTCATGGGGATGTCAATAATATCATACAGTTCGTCAGAAAGTTGCGGAAAGTTCTTCCTTTTCACGGAGTAAATATAATTTCGACCATATCCTGCCTGGGTATAATTATCATATATACTGCCTGAAAATTCACTGAAATCATCTCTTATAATTCTCACTGTCATTGGATTACTTTCAACCGCATGTATTTTATTCGAACCGTAATATCTTGCCATAAGTATCTGAAGACCGCCTTTTGGATCAAATACGATAACTTCACCGTCCTTCCTTAACTCATATACAACTGACGATGGAAGGAATTCCAGAAATTTTAATTTGGACTTGTCGTTTGCCGCAGTAACAACATTTATACTATCTCCGTCTATTGATAATCCTATCTGTTCCGGTAACAGTTCAAGATATTTTAGACTGAGTCCCGGGGCGAACCTCACTGCCGGGCTTTTGAACGTGTCTATCCGTGAATATGAACTGTGATAAGTAGTTATGTGTTCAGCGCCGGGATATTTCAAGTACAGAGAAAGTCGTTTGTAAGGAGACATTTTTACATTTATTAAGGAAGGATGTGCCAGGAATACTATAAAGTTGAAAGCCAGAAAAACAAGCGCCAGAATTCTTACGTTCTTCTTGCCGGTTATTAAAGCGCCGGCAAGGGACAATGTTGATGCAGTCAGTGCGGCATATTCAGGACCTGCAATATTTAATATGAAAAGCACTGCAAGTGAACCTGTACCTGCTCCCAACAGATCGGAACTGTAGATTGACATTGAGTTCTCACTATTCAGTGAAAAAACAGTTGCAATCAAAATGCCTGAGAAAAAGAAGGGGATGCTTAAGACAATACAATACGATGCCAAATATAAAAATTGCCTGTTCTCCCAGGAAAATTTAACAGGGTCAAAAGGGATATGATTTGATGCTACGTAACAAATGAGAATGGAGATACCTGTAAGAGCAGCATGAAAAGCAATGTTTGATTCTGAATAAATCCGGCAGAAGATGTTTCGCTTTTCTACAGATTTATTCTCATTATTTTCTTCAGATTTTTGCATGGAAAGGGAACATACAGATAGGAGTGATCCGGCACAACCAATACCCAGCATCGCTATGCTTATCACCATAAACGCAAAGTGATACCAGAGGTAAATAGAAAAAATCCTCGTTAGAGAGATTTCGAACATGAGGACAGAGCACGAAACTAAAAATATAGTGATGTAGCGGTGTCTCATTTGACTAATTATATCATCAAAAAACATGGATCATCCCGGACCAAATTTCCGAGGGCATTTTAATATTGCACATAATGGCCGGATCATATAATTTATATCATGTATCTATATTCTCAAATGAACCAGAGGAGTAATATATTTCATACTAGTTTTTATAACGGGCCCACTTTATGAGTCAACATGATACGGATGATATACTGGGTATAATCAGATGTGCGCGCTGCGGTCACCGGCTTGAAGGAGAGATTGAATGTCCCTTCTGTTCAGCGTTTCATGAACAGTCTCATATGCCGAGTCTTCCAAAATGGGTTTATATTACAGCATGTTTTCTTACATCACCGTTTAGTCTTTATGCAATAATTAAATCCGACCGGCTCAGTCGTTTCGAGAAATTTATTTCTTTTTCCGGATGTATTTTATGGCTGGGCGTGTACCGTTTTTGGTTTTAATTTTTACTTACCTTTAAAACCAGGGCAGGCCTCGAATCCCTTACAGTTTTTTTGTTTCCTGAGGATGCAGTCTTTGTTGAAACAAACAATCAAAGATTTATTTTTTATAGTTTTCTTTTTTGCACCAGCTTTCTGAGTTGTTTTTTGTTTTGTCACTATACTGCATATTATAGACAACAAGTTCATTTTCTCTCAAACTGCTTAACTTCAATAAAGGAAGATTAAATAAGAATATGATTTAAATCATATTTGATGGGGATTGACCGTCCTATGCTTTTATGAGAGGAACAATTGAAACGTAAGTTAAGTACAGGTAAATGATGTTGTATTTCAATGGCCCTTTATTTTTTATAGAAGAGTCAAATAGATGAGTGATCTTAAAAAATCCAGCGGGCAGGCCAGGTTGGCATCCAGAGAATTATTTCAGATGGCCCAGCGTCTGTTCGTAGAAGGGAAACACAGGGAAAGCATCGATTATTATACAGAATTCATGAAGGTCAGAGGAAAGACGGAAATTGCACTTCTCAGCCGCGGTGTGGCATATCTCAAGACAGATCAAGCTGATAAGGCCATAGATGATTTTGGAATGGTGATAGATATGAACAGTCAAAATGTTCGGGCATATTTATATCGTGGAACTGCTTATATGGTAAAGTTGGATTTTGAAAGCGCTATCAAGGATTTTAATATAACAATCAATCTTAAACCTGATCTTGGAGCGGCTTTTTTTGCAAGAGGTTCAGCGTATGCTCAGATAGGTTATAAATATGAAGCAGCACGAGATATAAAGACTGCTATAATTATATCCAAATCAAATATAAATATATTTACGGATATTTGTGAAATCAACAGAAACCAGCTTGACAAGGCCATTGCTGTAATGGAAGAAAAAGAACCAGCTCCAAATATATTACTTACTGAAGACGAGATCAATACTGTAAAAAAATGGCTGGAAGAGTGTGATCACTGAGAATATAAGCTGATAATAATTTTATCAGTTTAGGATGAGGCAGCCTTTCTGAAAAGCTGAATCAACTATTCAGCATGAAGATATTCCTCAGCCCCCTCCGCCAAAGCCGGGCGCCGGCGCTGAAGATGGCGCTGTTTTTAAACCTGACACACAGCTGAATGATGAGAGGACTTTTTTGACCTCAGTGGAAGAACATTTAGGACATTCTGTATTTCTCTCAGAAGGATATAAACTCTGAAGAAGTGCAAAATTCTCGTTGCATTTTAGACATATGTATTCATATACAGGCATATATTCCTCCAGATATAATGCAGTTTGTGAAAATTATTTTAGCTCCTGATTTATACATCTGTCAATTTTTTTCAATTCAATCTTTTCTTGACAAAATTATCATTTTTATTTAAAGTTCTGCAATAGTTACCGGGCAGCTGATTATTAATAATGTATGAAAGGAAGAACTTTATGGAAAGAAGACTCGCCAGGAGAGTGACCATTAATTTAAAAGCAGAGCGTATTTCATGTATTAATAATTGTTCGGTTTTTATCGAAAACATTTCAGAAACCGGGATCTATATGATCACTGCCCCTGCAAAGAAGAATACATATATTCCTGGGACAGAACTTGATCTTGAACTTAAACTGACTAATGGGAAGACTATCAACCTTAGCTGTAATGTAAAATGGGCGGAGAACTCGCCTGAAGACAAATCAAAAAGCGTCGGGCTGGAGATCGTTGACCCTCCCCGTGAATATAAGGAATTCCTCAAGACCCTGCATTAAGAGGAGAGGCATGGGTGTTCAGTGGCGGTCAATTCTATCGAATTGGCTGCCCATAATATTTTTTTCTAATCTCTCAAGTATATGATTCAGGTTGAAATTATTTTGCATTTTTAATCTTAAACGTTTTCTCTGCTGGCTCACAGTGCTGTAGTCAATTCCCATCATCCTGCCGATCTCGCTTCCGGACAATCCGCCCTTCCTGAACAAGAGATCAATTGCAAGCTGCCTCATTATTCCTCTGTCGGTCTTTAATGCGTTAAGGTCCCAGCCGGTTTCCTTTTCTATGGTTTCGATTATTTTTTCCTGTGCATGGTATTTGTGTATCTTGGTCAAAGACGGCAGTTCCTTGTCCCTTTGGCCGTTAAGGAAATTGGACCTGATAAACCCTATGAACTCCCCTTTACCGAGTAAGGATTGGCCAATTATTTTATTTTTTACTTCTAACGGTTCTGATATATCGGCAATTATCCTTTTCCTGTACGCACGCCTGCCATTATCATTATTGCCTCCGAACTCTTCCAGCACGGTTTGATAATCAATGAATTTTCTGGTCTGCTTTTTTCCGATATATCCGTGCAAACTGCTCCATTTATAATCCATCAGGCGCTGTTTCTTTTCTTCGATGGATTTTCTTTTCATGCCTTTTATTCTTATGGGATTGAGATGAGTATGTCTTGAAAGCGCCGTTAAATATGTTTTCATATCAACCAGCACACTGCTGTATCTGCCTTGATAGAGATGACCTGTCCGGTTATGTCTCCGGCTGTAATAACCTGTATATGTGATACTGAAATGGCGCATGAAATTCCCGAGGTTGCCGTGCGGAGTCTCTATGAGCAGATGGAAATGGTCCGGCATGAGAACAAAGCTGTATGTTTTGATGTTATAGATATTGCATGAACGGACCAGTTTATCGAGGAATTCTTTCCTGTCACTGTCATCAATAAAAATCATTCTTCTATCATTCCCGCGGCAGGTAACATAATATACCGCTCCGGGGTATTCTATTCTCAAGGGCCTCGCCATAATTAATATTTATCATGAATTGATATCGTTGTCAATTAAAAGATTTGACCCTTTTTTTGAAGCAATAAATCTGACTCCGAAAAGATCTGACCCTCTTAATTATTCTGGATACTTTTTATCAAAAAGATTTGACCCCTAATATTTTTTAAGACTATTGACATTAACCTTGTGTGGACGTATATGAAAGGTAAGGCTCTAAATAAAAAATAAAATGTGAGAGCCTGTTAGATAAATTTTAAAACTGAAAACATAAGGGAAGGAGGTGAAACAGGATGAGAAAATTAATAAGATTTTTCAAGGATGAAGAAGGAGCGACTGCTGTTGAATACGGAATAATGGTGGCGGCAATTGCAGCGATTATTATTACTGTAGTTTACGCAATTGGTGTAAAGGTAAAAGCTGCGTTTACAGCAGTAGATACGGCCATGCCGTAGTGAGGATCGTCGTCGAGTGCAACAATTACATTCCCCATCACGGGATGGGGAATGTAATTTCAAAATGGGAAATAGCATGTGGGATGCTTAGCTGGAATAAGGAAGAAATTCAATAAGAAGTAAGGTTGAAGGGGTATATGATCTTAGCAGATATGACAGTTCTGACGTTATTGGCAGCTCTGCTGCTGATTGCTATCATAAATGATTTAAGATTTCGCAAGGTCCCCAATATTCTGACCTATCCGGCCATGGTTACAGCTATTGCTTACAATAGCTCCCTAAGCGGACTAGAAGGCCTTCTATTCAGTGTAGAAGGGATAGGTCTCGGCATAGGTGTATTGATCTTATTTTATTTTGCGGGCGGCATGGGCGCGGGGGATGTGAAGCTCCTGGGCGCTGTCGGCGGATTTCTCGGTCCTCAGGGAGTATTTATTGCATTTCTTTTTATCGCAATTATCGGCGGTATTCATGCGCTGACGGTTTTAACATTCAAAGGATATGTAAAGGAAGCGCTTAAAAGATATTATCTAATGCTGAAGGCTTTCATACTAACAGGAAGGATTGTATTCATTCCGCCTTCCGGTGGAGAAATGAAGCTGAGGCTGTGTTACGGGGTATCAATTGCCATCGGCACATTTCTGGCTGTTGTACTGGAATCCAGGATTATGACATTGGTATAACTACTAATAAAATGGAGGTGTATGATGGGGAAATATAAACCGATTATTTTGCTGGGCGCCGGAATAATTATAGCCCTCATTACCAGCATTATAACTTATGACTGGTTACAGAAAAAGGCTGATGCAAAAGATGACAGACCATTAACAACAGTTGATATTGCTGTGGCATCTGTCAGCCTTCCCTGGGGAAAAGTGATCACCAAAGATGCGGTATCGTATAAACCTTATCTTAAGGACAGTCTGCCCGAAGGATATTTTCATGAGAAATCCGCACTGGCAGGCAGGGTGGTAATCACAGCTGTAAAGGCCGGCGAGCCGATATTTGAGTCCAGTCTGGCCCCTCAAAGTATCGAGACCGGAGGGGTTGCGGCTGTAGTAAGTCCGAATATGCGCGCTATGGCCGTAAAGGTGGACAAGGTGATCGGTGTTTCAGGCTTTATTCACCCCGGTAACCGGGTAGATGTGCTGGTGACGCTGAGAAAGGACGGCAAAGATGACCCATTCACCAAGACCGTCCTTGAAAATGTGCTGGTCCTGGCTACAGGCACTAAAATAGAGACCGAACAAAAAGGCCAGAAGCCGACCGAAGTGGATGTAATTACCCTTGAGGTGTCTGCGATCGAGGCGGAAAAGCTCGCCCACGCGGCAACTGAGGGCAAGATACAGCTTGCCATGAGGAATTTTACGGACACTGTTGATGTATTAACCAGAGGTTCCACAAGAGATACACTGCTTGCATCATATTCATCAAATAAACCGAAAACAGGGACTCAAGGTAAAAAAGAAAGCGCTTATACAGTGGAAGTAATAAAAGGAAACAGCGTAACTAAAGAGCGGATCGAGGGGAGGTAAATTATGTTTGAATGTATCTGTAATGACGGCAAGAGATTTTTACTGCGTGTTTTTATGTTATTTTTTATCTTGCTGCTGCTTTCCAGCGTTGAAAGTAACGGAGAAGAAATAAAGCAGGCGCCCATTGATACCCTGACCCCCCAGAAAATCAGTCTTACAGCGGGCAGATCGTTTATCATTGAATCACCCCTGCCTGTAAAACGTGTTTCTATTGCTAATCCTGAAATTGCCGATGCGAACGTATTGACGCCCACGCAAGTCTATCTAACCGGAAAATCAATAGGGGTGACGAGTCTTACTCTATGGAGCGATAGTACGTTGCGCTCTGTCTTTGATCTGGAGGTCTCCCCGGACACCTCCCGGCTGAAGGAAAAACTGCGTGAGATATTTCCCGGAGAAAATGATATCAGGGTATCTGCAACTCATGACAGCATCGCGCTTACAGGCAGTGTTTCAGGCGCTTCAAATCTCTCTCAGATACTGGCGCTGTCCGGAGCTTATGCGCCGGGAAAGGTCATCAATATGCTGGAAGTCAGAGGAGTGCATCAGGTCATGCTTGAGGTCAAGGTCGGCGAGATATCAAGACAGGTCGCCAAGAGACTGGGCTTTAATTTTGATTTTATAAGCAGCACTGGAAGTAATCTCGGGCTTACCATGCTGGATAATTTAGTACAGTTGCCGGAAGATGGCTGGCCTGCTAACTCACTGAATGTCTCTGATCCTGTAAATGCGCTCTTCAGATTTACTGCTGACGGAGCGACCTGGGATGTTTTTATTGCCGCCTTAAAAGAAAACGGGCTTATTAAAATACTGGCTGAACCGACACTGATTGCCCTCAGCGGACAGTCAGCCGAGTTCCTCGCAGGCGGTGAATTCCCGATCCCGATACCCCAGGATTTTGGAAGGGTGACCATAGACTTCAAGGAATTCGGCGTTGCGCTCAAATTTACGCCGACGGTATTAAGCAGCAATAAGATCAGTATGAATATTGCGCCGGAAGTATCTGAACTCGATTTTACAAACGCCGTCTCTCTGAGCGGGTTCTTAATCCCCAGCATAACCACAAGACGGGTCAATACCACAGTAGAACTGGGTGATGGCCAGAGCTTTGCCATTGCCGGACTTCTTAAGGATGACGTCAGAGAGGTTGTGTCCAAATTCCC
>JACQXG010000057.1 GCA_016208905.1 Nitrospirota bacterium | reverse complement strand
TACAGTAAGCCCAGATGTACTTTACTGACACTGTTGCTTTCGTCATTGATTATCCCTATAAAATTCAGATCAGCACGATCATCCACCTCTACTTCCTCATTAAGCTCCTTATATAATCCCTTTATAACTATATTCTCTCCGATTGATGAATCAGGATTAATATGCCCGCCGATTCCAAGAGAGTAATTGTTGTGAAGTCTTTTCTCCGTTTGCCCGGTCAACCTTTTTAAAAGGAGGTAATTGTTTTCATTACGAATGATTACGTAAGGAATGATCTGTTTATGCTCAAAGTTGTGCTCAGCATTATCTCTCGACATAAACGCCTGATTATTCAATATGTTATTGAATATCTGCTCTTTCTGTTCCGTAATCAGGCAGCCTGATTTATTTTTTATATGAGCGTGTAGCTGGCTACTCCGGATGACTAAAACCGTCTCTGACACAAGGCGACATCTCCTTATAGGTAAGGAAAAATTAAGGCTTTCAAAGGGTAACATAAAGCCCTGTTTATTTCAACATACTCTCGAAGCAGGATAAAATATTAACTGAATTTTTTTAGTGACAAATGGAATAAATAGCTGTACAATTATCTTACCTTAAAAACGACTACGCGATGCCGGTCAAGAGGAGTAAATATGGATGATACGGATGATATGGGTGACCCTGTGGTAGAAGAAAAAGATGTGCCTTCGTTTAACATTATAGAAGAAAAGATTAAAGAGATTGATAATACCATTATTGTATATCGTGTATACTATTTCTTTACTACACGTATTTTCAGGTTCCAGCTGATAAAAAAGGACAAGATGTGCATGATAGAACTGCCGAGGAATCTGCTGGAAAATTTAGGCAAAGACGGCACATCAGCTGAACAGCAATTATTAAAAATACTGGACATGAATATTGAGAATGATGATTGCTGGCGTGATTTTGAAGGATGATCCGGAATCCTCTCCAGAGGTCTTATTGCGGACACTTTTCATATCCTGTTTGTTGACCTTCTTTTTTATATCTTACTATAATAACCAAGAGGTTGATTTCAGTTTTTTTCTGAAACGGTAAAGCGTTTGCTTAAATCCTAAGCAGAAGAAATAAGGCATAACCTGAAAACCAGTGTTTTAATGGGGGCCTTTTAATGCCAAAACATGAGATGAATGTTTACCCTGTCTTACTGGCAGGCGGAACGGGATCGAGACTATGGCCCATTTCAAGGGAGCTTTATCCAAAACAGCTTGTCAGCCTTGTCGGGGCGGATTCTCTTGTCCAAAGCACAATCAAAAGATTGCTTCCTGATCTTGATGTGGAAAAAGTCAGGATTGTATGCGGAGAAGAACATTATTTCGAAATCGCAAGGCATCTTGAAGAAATAGATGTGCCGTCAGAAGGCAAGATAATCACCGAGCCGTGCGGCCGCAACACGGCCCCAGCCATTTTACTCGCTGTTCTGAATATCCTGAAAAAGGAAAAAGACGCAGTGTTATTGGTATTCCCTTCCGATCATGTAATCAAAGACATAGACGGATTTCGTGAGAGATTGAAAAAAGCGATATCCCTTGCCATGAAGGACCATATCGTAACTTTTGGTATAAAGCCCTCTTCACCGGAAACAGGGTATGGATATATTGAGGGGGCGAAGGCTGTAAGCGGCGGCGCCTATGCAGTAAAAAGATTTGTTGAAAAACCGGACGAGAAAACTGCCCGGCAATATATAAAAGCAGGCAACTTCTTCTGGAACAGCGGCATGTTTGCCTTCAAGGCCTCTGTTATGATTAAGGAATTTATAACTTATGAGCCTGCCCTTCTGAAAAGCATGAGGAAAATGGTTTCAAACAGTAATACCGTTCCAATGGAAAAGTACTCTGAATTACCGAATGTTTCAATTGATTACGCGATCATGGAAAAGACCAAAAAGGGGGTAGTCCTCCCCTCGGACTTTGGCTGGAGCGATATTGGTTCATGGAAATCTCTTTATGACTTCCTGCCAAAGGGAGATAACGACAATGTAGTGGAAGGAGACGTGATCCTTCAGGAAACAAGGAAATGTTTCATCAGGGGAAGCAACAGGCTGATTGTAGCGAACGACCTTGAAGACATTGTGGTTGTAGAAACGCCTGATACTGTCTTTGTATCAAACCTGCATACAAGCAAAAACGTTAAGTCCATAGTCAGCGATTTAAAAAAACGGGGGCGCAAGGAATACCAGTCACATCTGACGGTATATCGTCCCTGGGGTACTTATACTATCCTTGAAGAAAACAAAAACACCAAAATTAAGCGGATCGTAGTATACCCCGGCGTTAAATTGTCCATGCAGATGCATCACCACAGAAGTGAGCATTGGATTGTGGTGCACGGCACGGCAAAGATCGTAAACGGGGATCAGGTAATATTCCTGGAAGAAAATCAATCGACGTATGTGCCGAAAACAACCCGCCATCGCCTTGAAAACCCGGGCAAGGTCCCGCTCCATATAATCGAAGTGCAGATAGGGCCTTACCTTGAAGAGGATGACATTGTCCGTTATGATGATGATTTTGGAAGGAAGTAAGATTATCTCCTGTTATACTTCACGGCGTTGTCTTTGGAGAGGTCGATGGGGTATTTCTTTTCATTGAGGGTGATTTTGGCGAGGACTTCTTTTTCTATATCGAGGTTTAATTTATCCGCAAGGCGTACAAGGTAAATAAAGACATCCGCAATCTCCTCTTTCACCTGTGCGATTTCTTTTTCAGAATTAATAATATTTTTTGACTGCTCTTCTGTCAGCCACTGGAAGATCTCAAGAAGTTCCGCCGCCTCGGCGGCAAGGGCCATCGAGAGATTCTTGGGGCTGTGTAACTGGTCCCAGTTTCTTTCTTCGGCAAACTTTCGGAGTCTTTGCTGGATGTCTTTTATATCCATGATTTCCTTCAATGCAAGATGTAATTGAGTTTCTGAATACCTTAGATATGAGAAATCAGACACTTACCATAGTTAT
>JACQXG010000070.1 GCA_016208905.1 Nitrospirota bacterium | reverse complement strand
TTATTCGAAAGAATTTTCCGGAGGGAATCATTGGCCAAAAATAAAATGTATTTATATGGGAAAAACTCTATTCAGGAACGTTTGAAGGCTGATCCAGGAAGTATGCGACAAGTATTTATACAGGACAATTTTAAGGCCCCGCACATAATTGATTTAATAAAATCCAGTAAAATTCCTTATAAAATTGTCAGCGAAGAGAATTTATTGAGAATTAAAAATGCCGATCGTCTTCAGGGCATTGTAGCCGAGGTCAATCAATATTTATACACTCCCTTTGAAGAATTGCTTCACAAATCACGAGGGAAACAGCTCTCTTTAATTTTCCTGGACAGCCTGAATGACCCTCACAATCTTGGCTCAATCATGCGGATTGCCGCATGCTTCGGCGGTTTTGCCCTTGTCATCCCTGAGCGTGGCTCCTGCGAAGTTACCGATGCTGTAATCCATGTCGCTTCCGGGGGAGAAAACTTTGTCCCTGTATCGATGGTCACTAATCTTTCGACTGCATTGATAAAGGCAAAAAATGCCGGATACTGGGCCGTGGGTACTGTCGTTGAAGGCGGCGAAAATATTAACAAAGTTGCTCTGCCTTTTCCGCTTGTCCTTGTCCTGGGCTCGGAGGGGAAGGGGGTCCGTTACGGGATAGAAAAGCACCTTGACATGAAGATCACCCTCCCGATGAAAGGCGCGCAACTTTCATTTAATGTTGCAATGGCCTGCGCTATTTTTGCCCACGAGATAGCAAAGCAGAGGGGTGAATAGAAGGCAGGGGATTTGTGAAAACCCCGAAGCAGAGCTTTGAGAAATTCTATCGATTTTAAAAAAACAATTACCCATAGCCTGTAACCGGTGCCCGGCAGCCTGTGTTAATATATCTGCACAATGAGAAAAGTGGTCATTACAGGTCTCGGCGCGGTCACGCCTTTGGGCAATGATATTAACTCAACATGGGACAATATAATCCGGCGGCGTTCTGGCGTAAGTCAAATAACAAAATTCGATGCCGCCGGACTATCCAGCAGGATTGCCGGTGAATTGAAAGAATTTGGGCCCGAAAAATATATCTCAAAAAAAGACATGATAAGGCTGGACCCCTTTGTCCAGTATGCCGCAGCAGCGGCGTTGATGGCATGCGAAGACTCTGGACTCATAACTCATAACTCTAAACTCGATTCCGCAGGAATCATCATCGGCTCGAGCAGGGGCGGGATTATGAGCATGGAGAAGGCGTTGGAAAAGCATCTTTTAAAAGGCAAACCTTTTTCTGCTTACTTAATGTCTGCAAGCACAATTAATATGGCTTCATCTTACATATCCATGAAATTAGGAATAAAAGGACCGGCGTTAGGGATATCAACAGCATGCGCTTCAGGGACAAATGCAATTGGAGAAGCCTTCAGAATGATACAGCGCGATGATATTGAAATCGCAGTTGCAGGAGGAGCCGAAGCCCCTGTTTGCAGGTTGGCGGCCGGCGGTTATGGCGCATCGGGCGCTCTATCCAGGAGAAACGGCGAGCCTGATAAGGCGAGCCGGCCCTTTGACAGGGACAGGGACGGATTTGTTATTGCGGAAGGGGCATGTGTTCTTGTCCTTGAAGAACTTGACCATGCTTTAAAGAGAAACGCGGTTATTTATGCGGAACTGGCAGGATACGGGACATCATCTGACGCCTTCCATCAAACCAGGCCTGACAGTGAGGGAGAGGCCTTTACAATAAGTAAGGCGTTAAAAGACGCAGAGGTCCGGCTTGAGGAAGTCGATTATATAAATGCGCATGCCACATCAACACAGCTTGGTGATGCTGCGGAGGCAAGGGCAATTGAACAGGTCTTCGGCAAGCGGACAAAAGATGTTCATGTAAGTTCCTGTAAATCGATGTTAGGCCACATGCTCGGCGCTGCCGGCGCCCTGGAAGCGGCAATCACGGCGCTTTCGATAAAAAGGGGCATTGTAACACCAACAATTAATATTGAAAATCCCGGACCGGATTGCGGCCTTAATATTGCCGCATCCATGATATTCAAAGATATAAATGTCGCTATATCAAATTCCTTCGGCTTTGGGGGAGTTAATGCAGTGCTGGTGTTGAGGGAATTAAAGGGCAGCTGATTTTAAATAATGTAGGGGCGGGGTCACCCCGCCCCTGCGTCCTTGTCTTCAACCATTGAAATGAAATTCACTTGATTGCCCCTGCAATTATAAATAGACAATTACATCTTCTTGCACTTTTTGTCTACATGCATTTTTTCATCTGCCCTTGACAGCACTTCCTCGATGGAGACAGGCTCTTCAGGATTATAGAATGAAGTGCCCAAACTCAGCGATAATTTAAGGGAGCCGTTTTTAGCGGCATTATATGTTTTAATATTTTCTTTTAAACGCGCCATGATCAGGTTTTTATGGTCTTCAGACGCGACCAGAGTAGAGATAACAAACTCATCTCCGCCGGTCCGGGCGAGAATGTCCGCCTCACGAAAGGTCTTCCTCAGGATATTTGCGGTATCGATCAGTACCTTGTCTCCTGTCTCACGGCCATGGTCATCATTTATTGCCTGCATGCCGTCCACCCCTGTATATATAATCAGCATCTCTTTCTTTTCCCTGTTTGCCGTTTTTATCTGCTGCTCGGTCATGCTCAGGAATGTATGAAGATTATAGAGACCCGTAAGTTCATCCTTTGCGCTAATATATTGCAGCAGTTCATCAGCACGCTTACGCTCGGTAATATCAAATGCAGTGCCCTGGGTCCCGACGATAACGCCTGCGCTGTCATATAGCGGGATCATATTGATTGCCAGATTGATCTCGTCCCCGCTCTTTGAGAAGTAAGTTGTTTCATGCCCGATTATTGACTCGCCTATAAGACAATTCCTGAACGCATTAATATAGTGTTCCGCAGCCTCAGGCACCTGGAAATCTGAAAAAGGTTTGCCGAGCATTTCTTTAACTTTATAGCCGTAGTTATTTTCCCACGCCGGATTAAGAAAGGTAAATTTGCCCTCAGCATTGGTACGCCATATAAGAGTGTTTGTCGAAACCACTATGTCCTGGTACAAGGCGTTGTGGTCTGAAGATTCTTTTTCTGTCTGCTTATTTTTGATGTTTTTCCCCATAGTTCGCTCCTTATTATAGAGGTTATTTTTTTATAATTTAAGTTATATTTGGCAGCACGGGCATGTTGAAATATGCCCTTACTATAATCCGGTACCTATCTAATCGGATATTAATATCAATTCTTTAACTCTGCAGATGCAAGAGTTTTTTTATTTTACGTTCAGGATAGAGAAGGAGTAAGTCCAAGTGGAAGAACGAAATGCCTGAAAAGAGATTCACTGTATTTATATGTTTACGCAATCTGCCATAGATATGTAATAAGTCCAATGAATATAAAATTACTGTCTATGATTGCCTCGAATAACGTACTAACCTGAAATCTCCGTTTATGAAAAACATAAAAACATATTACCATGAAGGCCGGTGAAAAAATTAAATAATAACCCAGCGCCGGAACAAGCCCAAATGATGCAGACAGGAACATAAATGTTCCTATAATCAGCGCAAGAATCAAAAGCATTATCTGCGTCTGCTTTGGACCTATAAGTATTGGAATGGTTTCTCTCCCGATAATCCTGTCCCCCTCTATGCTTAAAATGTCAAATACAACTGATCTTATAAATACTGATATAATCACAAACGCTAATATTGAAATGGACTTATAAGAAAGATACATCCCCTGATTCTGTACAGGGATCAGGACGATTACCCATGCCCATGCCAGTGATACGAGGAAATCCTTTGATCCCGGGAGGTCTTTAAGTCTCTTGTATTTAATAAAAGGCTGCAGTCTTTCAGGAACGATCCTTATCGTATATATAATGCCCAGAAAGCATGAAAACAGGAGCAGGAGAAAATCGATAACTCCAAGCAGATATGATAAACACAGGGCAGCCAGGGACGCTATTGTCGCCGCAATGATAAGGGTCTTTCCATAATCTTTAAAAAATCTTGTTCGGGCGGGATCGGAGAATTCGTCTTTTAACCTCTCGTTGTATCTGTTGAAGGTATGCACTGCAAAGACATAAAAGAAGGCTATCAATAAAATCGTAGCGGACGGCCTCAGCCCCTGGAATACGAGGCTTGCGTAACACATGCTGACAGCGCCGAGACTTAAATACAGTGTGCTTTCTACCAGAAATTCACCAATACTCTCAAGGGACCGGAAAAATCTGCCCTTACTCTTTTTTAATAGAAACTGTATTCTGTCTATTACTTTATTGATTACCCAGTTCGGGGTCGATGCACCGGCCATTACCCCGATTTCTTCATATTTCTCCAGCCCGAGATGATCGAGGTCGTCTTCTGTTTCAATATGAAAAGAAGGGACGCCTGTAGAATGGGATATATCATACAGTCTTCTAGTATTTGCGCTGTTTTTGCCCCCTACAATGACCATTGCGTCAACTTCTTTCGCAAGCTCCAGGGCCTCTCTCTGTCTCATACTGGTTGAATCACAGATAGTGTCGAAAATCTTCACGTCACTTACTTTCTTCTTTACTTCTTCAACTATTCCCGTGAAAATGTTTCTGTCCTGTGTTGTTTGCGCGATTATGCAGGCCTTGTCCAGCTCAGGAAGGTCCTTAACTTCGGACATATTTTCAACGACGATGCCGTTGCCTTCAGCATATCCAAGTAAGCCGTCCACTTCTGCATGTCCCCTGTCCCCGATAATAATTGCCTTATATCCATCCCTGATCTCCTTCTTTAATATGGCATGCGCCTTAGCAACGTGGGGACAGGTTGCGTCACAAATGACATTCCCCGAGTCTCTTATTTTCTTACGCTCTTCAGGGGCCACCCCGTGCGCCCTCAATATGACCGTTGCATTGGAGACCGGATCATTGCCGAGAATCTCCACGCCCTTTTGCCTGAGCATTTCTACGGCCTGCGGATTGTGAACGAGAGGCCCGTAGGTATATAATTTCCCCTTTTCCCTATTGGCCGCGTCAAGGACAATGTTCATTGCCCGCCGAACTCCCATACAGAAGCCGGCGGTTTTGGCAAGTTTGACCTTCAACTTGTATTCTCCTTTAACACTTTTGCCCTTTTGAACTACTGTTGTGCTTCTTTCATAATCTCTACACTGGAGCTTGTCCCTATTCTCGAAGCGCCGGCTTCAATAAACGCCTTAACTTCCGAAAGGGTTTTTATCCCGCCTGCGGCCTTAATGCCTATCTTCCCTTTAGTTACGGATTTTATTAATTTCACATCTTTGATAACAGCGCCGGCGGGGCCAAAGCCTGTGGATGTTTTAATGTATTCAGCGCCCGCATTTATGACTGCTCTGCAGGCCGCTTTCTTTTCCTCATCTGTTAGAAAGCAGGTCTCAATTATTATCTTGTGGACTGCTTCCGGGGTGGCCGTGATTATATCTGAAATTTCCTTTTCTACTGCCTTCCAGTTATTCGATTTTGCATTACTTATATTTATTACGACATCAAGTTCATCCGCTCCGTTCAGAACAGCCTCCATGGCTTCATATATTTTTACCTGAGGCAGCGTCATGCCCAGAGGAAATCCGATTACAACCGCGATTTTGTTGTGGGTTTTGAAGAGAATTTTATTGGCTGTTTTTGCATAAAATGGATGTACACAAACCGAATGAAAGTCGAATTTAATTGCCTCATTACAGAGTTTGACAATGTCCTGTTCTACTGCGTCAGGCCTGAGAAGACTGTGGTCAATCAATCTGGCGATATCAAGCATTCATCTCTCCCTTTTATATAGGACTTGATTTTTTTCTTATATTTCTGACGGAGCATCATAGTAATTTTACCTGGCCCTGTAAATTTTATCGTGTCATTTATCTCAGCCACCGGCATGACTTCCATTGTAGTATTTGAGATAAAAACTTCCTGCGCCTCGAATATGTCTTCAGGTTTAAATCTGCCTTCGCGGGTTTTTATTTTCAATTCCCCTGCAGCGTCCAGGATTATCCTGCGGGTAATGCCGTCTAAAATTCCCACACTCAATGACGGAGTACAAAGAACAGCATTTCTTACAAAAAAGATATTCGTAATTGTTCCTTCCGCAATGTGCCCTCTGTAATTAAGCATTATTGCCTCATAAGCATTTCTTTTCTTCGCCTCAATTTTTGCAAGAATATTATTTAAAAAATTGAGAGATTTGATTTGGGGATCAATCGCTTTTCTGTAATTCCGCCTTGTATCGGCAATAGCAATCTTTACTCCTTTTTTAAAATACTGCTCCGGATATTCTTTAAATTTACTGGCGAATATTACAAAAGTCGGTTTGGGACACAAATCCGGATCCAATCCTATCGGACCCGCGCCTCTTGATATGGTGATCCTGATTACCGCCTCTTTAAGCCTGTTTGCCTCAATGGTTTTATAAACGGCTTTTTTTATCGCATCCGGCGGCATTGGAATGTTGAGGCCTATCAGAAATGCAGAGCGAAAGAGTCTCTCGATATGTTCGTCAAACTTAAAAACCACACCGTTATACGCCCTCAGAGTTTCATAGATGCCGTCACCATAGAGGAATCCATGATCAAAAACAGAAATCACGGCTTTGTCACGCGATATGATCCGGCCATTAAGATAAATCATCGCATCATTCTATCATGGTAATGCCGTAATTTCCACATTATGCGGATCGTTCATTTGGGATGATTTTATGGATGTTATAAGTGACCTGTTTACCATTTAATCTCTGCAATAATCTGAATTCAGGCCTGTAAAAAGGTCAATTCAGAGATTCTCAGTTGAATCTAATCTAATGAAGATTATGAATCCCATATATAAGTATAAAAGTTCTTGCATATGATTTAAATCATAGAATGTTGTACTAATTTATACTAAGATGAAATTAATACGAATACAAACAGGAGGATGCTGACAAAAATTTAAGGGTTTTTCCCGCCTAAGCTAAGAGCCCAAAACCTTAAATTTACCATGTCCCCTCAAGTCAGCATCCTCTTTTATATTTCAGCTCATAATTTCAATATGCCTGTCGGAGTGTGCCGGCTTGCAGTAAACAGTGTGAGCTTATCCCCTACGATTTCCTTATGTGTCTGAAGCGCTGTTTCAGGATCGTTGTTGTTATTAGAAAGATGCGAGAGGCATGCCCATTTCAGGCGCCGGCCGGTCAGCAGAAGCTCGGCTGCTTCCCTGTTGGAAAGGTGTCCTTTGGGTCCGCGGATGCGCTGTTTTAGAAAGGCGGGGTATGGCCCGTTTGCGAGCATTTCAGGGTCATAATTGCTCTCAATAAATATTCCGTCAAGAGAGGGGACAAATGTATAAAGGTCCTTAAATGCGTGTCCGAGATCGGTCATTATACCCAGACGTTTCCCGTTGGACGAAATGACAAATACTGCACCGTCAACACCGTCATGAGGACAGGGGATTGTCTGCACAGTCACGTTATCAAATTTAATTGTTTCCCCTGCCATGAAGTAATTTACATTATTTAGTCTGCCGAGGCCGTATTTGTTTTCGGACATATCAAGTGTCCTGGGAGTAATATAAATAGGAAGGCCGTATTTCCGCTGATACACCCCTGCATAACGAACATGATCGGAATGGTCATGGGATATGATCAGGGCATCGATGTCCTTTATATCGCGGCCAAAGGCCGACAGCCTCTCTCCGGCCTGTATGCCCGGAATACCGGCGTCAAAAAGCAGTTTCACACTGCCGGTTTCTACATATGTGCAGTTGCCGTTGCTTCCTGACTGAAGGGAGATTGCAATCACGCTATTATACTTGCATATAAGGGTGATTTATTACAAGAATGAAAACTAAAGTCAAATCCCGTTAAGCGATTTTTACTGCGCTAGCTGATCTGCAAGCTGGCAGACGGCAAGCGCATAAAGAAAAGAGGGGTTCCATTGCATGATTGCCCGGAAATTCCGGTAAACCAGGAATGAAGGGCCATTGCTGCCTGAGGGTTGAATCAGGGAAGCATTAATCTTGAGATCCGGCAGACTGCTGCCGTTGATATCGCGTATCCCGATTTTTTGCCATTTAGCCATGGGCTTTTCAATTTTTAACCCGGTGAGGCTCTGGTCAAAACGCTGAGGCAGCCGCACTATCTTGCCCCATGTAACATCAGGGTCCCAGCCGTTTCCGGATAGAAAATTAGCTGCAGAGGCATAAACGTCAGGAAGGCTGTGCCAGATGTCCTTGCGGCCGTCTTTGTCCCAGTCAACGGCAAAGTTTATAAAAGTGGAAGGCATAAACTGGAGTTGACCCATGGCGCCAGCCCATGAGCCCTGCATGTCTGAAACATTGATATGCCCTTCATCGAGAATTTTCAAGGCGTTAAGAAGTTCGGCACGGAAAAATCCGCTCCTTCTCGTATCGTGGGCCAGAGTCGCCACAGACCCGATTACAGAGAAATTACCGATATATGCGCCGAAGTTTGTCTCCAGCCCCCATATTGCAACCAGAAAACTCGGCTCTACTCCGTATTTTTTCTTAATATCTTCAAGCAGCAGCCTGTGTTTAATCAGCAGTTCACGTCCCTTTTTTATCCGGGTTTCAGTGATTGTCAGTTTAATGTAACTCCAGTAGTCCTTCTTGAACTCGGGCTGATTGCGGTCAAGGGTTATTACCTGCTGAATCGGCTGCAGCCCGGTAAGAGCTGCGTCAAGGGTTTTTTTGGATATGCCTTTGGCCAGGGCTTCGGCCCTCAGTCCGGCCAGCCAGCGGCTGAAGTCGTCTTCTGCTGGAGATGACTGCGGAAGAATCAGCAATAAGATTAGAACAACCAGTATTATGCTGATTATATTAACGCGCCTTTTTGTCATAAGTTAAATTCCTTTTCAGGTTATTAATTATAATATGTGATGCCTGTTTCTTTAATCAATTTTCATAATGAATTATAATATCGCTGAATCATGGAAAAGACTATTTCAAAAGAGAACAGTATTCCTGTCGGGAAATATGTCCTTTACCCGGGTGATTTTACCAGTTCACCGTGTGAAATGTGCGGGAAATGCTGTAATAATGATTGGATCGTGTCTATGGACGCAGAGGATTTTAATCGTTATAAAACAATCCTTGAAAATTCAGACTTCCCCGATGAATACAGCTCGTATTTGCAGGAGGAAAAAGACAGTGGAGGAAATTCATCCTATAAACTTGTACCGTGCAGAGGCAGATGTATTTTCCTTATGTCAGATAATAAATGTTATATACACGGCAAGCTTGGGCCTGAGGCAAAAAGCCGTACGTGCAAAAATTATCCGCTTTCAGTCAGTGGATTTTCTCCCAGGGGAATGCATCTGAAGATGAGCTTTATATGCCCCTCTATTCTCAATTCCCTTTTGTCGCCCGATCATATTCAAACAACTAAAACTGAGTGGGAAAACGATTTTCTCTGCCCCGGGACCGTAAGGTTTAGCGGCGAACATTTTATTTCCTGGGACAGTTATTTTTCTTTAACTGACGCCCTGTCCGGCCTGTTCCTGCAGAAGCCCTACCATGCTGAACACAATCTTATAATGGCAGGTATGCTGACATTCAATTTTTTTGACGGATTAAAGCAAAACAGGCCAAATGAATTTAATCCGGAGTCAGTAAAAGAATATATGTCTGATAACAAGAAGGCATTCCTTGAGACCGGCTATGAATTCATACCTCAATACAAGGAACAGATGAATGTCATATCCTTTATAGCTTATGCCCTTATGGAGGATGAATTCATAAAACTTATAAAAGGGGAGCGCGCTTCTGATATTGTCCGCTTACTGGATCCTGAAGCAATAACCTCCTATTACAGCGGTAAAATTCAGGAAACATATAATCAATATTACATAAACGAATTACCGAAATTCTCCCATATAATTGAAAAATACCTGCTCCATAAGATTCTCGATACAGGAATCTTTACAAGAAATGGATTTGTCTATGGGATTAATTATCTGTCACTTTGTTATTCTTTCTTCCGGTTATATCTTTTGGCCGGGACCATCTTCGGGAAGAACAAGCTTGATACCAACGACGTGCTGGAGGCCATAAGTTTTGTAGAATTAAAATTCACTCATAAGAGATCTATGGAAGGCCTGAAATCTTCCCGGGTAGCGAATATTCTATCAAGTCCAGCGCTCTCTCTCTTATTGCTCAGGCTGTAAAATAATCCTGACCGGCTTTTGCAAAGAGGAGAATCATCTTGTCTGCTTCTGTAACTGAGGTATAACGAAAATACTAATGTATTTCATTTATTTTAGTTTTAGTATTGTGTTGTATATTAAATATTTCGTCAGAAAGCGGAATATTGCTGATGGATTCTTCCATATCTTTCAGATCGCTGTCTGAAATTGTGAGTATATCAAAAGCGACATGGTCAAGCGGGTAGTCCGGATCTTTTTCAATTGGACTGAAAATATTTTTGGCTGCAATATAATCCGCCACATGAATGATAGCCAGACGTTTCTCATTTCTTTTTGCAAGGGACGGTGTGTGATGATATAAATTGGCGTCTAAAATAGTACCTGGTAATTTCCATTGTTCAGCAAGCCAGAAGCCCACATCTGCATGCGTACAACTGAGTACGCCTTTTTCTGCTTTAAGAAGGGATTTTTCATTTTCAAGAGAATCCAAAATGTTCTGGTAAATAGTGGGGAAGGATCTAAGCAGCACCAAATAACCTAAATCGTGTAACAAGCCGTCGATCAATATATCCTCTGCCATACCCAGCTTGAGATTATTGGCTATGAATCGTGCGGTCAATCCGACGGACACAGAATGATTAAACAGCCTCTTGTAATCAGCAGTCTTTTTGCCGTCATCAAGGAAACTTAATACAGCTATTCCCGCGGCTATACTTTTGACACTATTGAAACCTATCCTCATGATTGCATCGTTAAGTTGAGTGGTGCGTACCGGATATCCGAAAAACGCAGAGTTGGCAACGCTTAAAATTTTCGCAGCAATAGCAGGGTCTTTTTCCACAATATGCTTGAGTTTATCAACGGAAAGCAATGGATCAACAGTGAGGTGAAGTATTTCGTGTGCAGTTACAGGTAAGGTCGGCAGCTCCTTAATTTTTTGTACATACGATTTTAATATATTTCCCATGGTGGTTTATTTATTTCGGCTTAAAAGCCCGCAATCTTTAGCTGAGGTCGCCCTTAAGTTTAAAGTTAATGACTTTGAATTAGTCGAGAGATATTCTCACTATTCCGTAAAGAGAGATCAGTGTAGATGCGTGCCTGCCAGGAATGAATAGTTCTTGTCTTTAATAGACATATCGTACTATCATTATTAAACCTTTTTGAGGGGGGACCGGATAAGCAGTGATAGCGCAAGCTGTTATCGTAAGAGGGCTTTTATATCAGAAATCCCGATTATAATTTCTACGTAGTCGAGAGGATTAATAATAAGGCCGGTCTTGGGGGACATTATGAAATTTGACGGAGTAGGATACTGGTCTGAGATCAAGCTTGATATTGTTAAGGAGTATGCTGCAGCATACTCCAGAATTCTCGCAGCACAAAAGTCACCACCTCTATACCACATATACATTGACGCCTTCGCAGGGGCAGGCATGCATATTTCCAAAAGTTCGGGAGGATTTATTCCGGGAAGCCCGATGGTTTACTATCTATTCTTCGCTTCACAAAAACCTGTTGCTGCGGGTATCATACAAGATATATTCAACAAGTATCGGAATAGAGGAAATATTTAATGGGCCAGAAATCATCTATAGAATGGACCGGATCGACATGGAATCCTGTGACCGGGTGCGTAAAGATCAGTCCGGGATGTTTGAACTGCTATGCGGAGCGGATGGCAAAGCGCCTTCATGCTATGGGGCAACCGAACTATGCGGACGGATTCAGGCTTGCGTTTCATGAGCACGCGCTCGACCTGCCGCTTAAATGGAAGAAGCCTCAAACCATATTCGTTAATTCCATGAGCGACCTGTTTTTGAAAGACGTGCCTTTTGACTTTATCAAAAAGGTCTTTGATGTTATGAGCAAGGCACACTGGCATACTTTTCAGGTGCTTACCAAACGGTCTGAACGGCTCATTGAGCTAAATCACGCGTTACCATGGGCCGTGAACATCTGGATGGGGGTAACAGTCGAAAGCAAAGATTATACTCATCGAATAGATGATCTTCGCAACAGCGGCGCTTACATCAAATTTCTTTCCATCGAGCCTCTTCTTGGCCCCTTGCCGGAGCTGAATCTGGAAGGCATCGACTGGGTGATCGCAGGCGGAGAGTCCGGCCCCGGCGCACGGCCCATGAATCCGGATTGGGTTTCCGATATTAGGAATCAGTGTCAAACTGCCCGTGTCCCTTTCTTTTTCAAACAGTGGGGAGGAACAAGGAAAAAGAAGGCGGGGAGATTGCTGGAAGGCAGGACGTGGGATGAAATGCCGGTGATGCTGCCGGCAGGGTGAGCGGACAAGGGGGTTGGATGATATAGGAGAATTGGGTTGACTAAAAAATACGGAATGCAAGAATAAACAGGACGTGACACCATGTTCTTTAATATTAAAATTTAGAACGCAATCATGAAATTAAAAAAAGGAAACAAGAAGAAAAGTAAAGAAACATTTTACAAGAAAACAAAAACTCTTTTTTTATTTTTCCTAACTTTATTATTAGGTGCAATAATACAAGAAGCTATTGGATTAAAATTATGGCCAAATATTTTAATTGTCTACGATACGATTACGGGTAAAAAGCCAGATCTTGCTGTGACATTAACAATTCGGGAACGCATTCATAATAATAACTATATTGACTACCTCAATAAATGTGACGGGTTTCATACATTTCTTATTAATAGTGGATTAGCGTCTAAATTACCTTCTGATAGTTATTTTGTTAAGTATGTTAATGCCATTCAGAAAGAATCTCCCTATTGCATGGTATCATCGATAGTTCCAAGTCAATTCAATAATAGCATTGAGAATCATTTCTTTAGATACCCTAATTATAGTGACAATATGGGCTGTCAAGAATGTAAAGAATTTAATATATTGATTGGCAATAATGGTCAGATAAATATCAATAATATTAGAGCAAGGATTCGGCTAAATAGGAACTGGGTGATAATATCGACTACTGGAGAAATTTTAGAAGAGCGAGATCCAAGAACACTGGCAATTCAAAAAAATGAAATTACAGAGAATGACACCCTTAATGCAATAGCATATTTAAAGGATATAACTGGCAAAAAAGCCGATTGGGGAAATTTCATCGAAAAACTAAGGATTACTTATGAATGGCATGGCATCGAACGGACACTTAATAATAATAGAATCCTCCTTATATATGAGATCGATATCGATAACTGTAAAGCATGTTGCCAAAATAACAAAATCGGCAATTTTGAAATGTTAGAATGGGACGGTTTCGAAAATGTTTGCAAACAAAAATAAGAAACGGAAAAGAACGTGGTGTCGGGTTAAGGGGGTATCACGTCTTCATTCTTCAGAAACCTCCAGGAAACCCAGACACTAATTACAATTACAATTAAACCACACTTCCACCCTTGCAAGCTATCAAGCCTTTTTCCTTCCTTCAGAAACCCGATCTTCTTCTTACTTGGCTCCGGCGGTGTCATCAACTGATTAAGTGCTTCAAAGACGGCGTATATTTTCCCATCCTGTTTATCTATTCTTTTTTCCAATAAACTTAATTT
This sequence comes from Nitrospirota bacterium, assembly GCA_016208905.1. Taxonomy (GTDB): domain Bacteria; phylum Nitrospirota; class Thermodesulfovibrionia; order UBA6902; family UBA6902; genus UBA6902. The sequence continues at coordinate 505 of JACQXG010000070.1, read as the reverse complement.
CCGGGCAAGGTTTTTATTAGTCGTGAGAGCCCTTCTGATATTGACGAATGCTCTCATGATGGCAATATTCACCTGTACTGCCCTTTCGCTCTTCAGGATACTCGATAGCATGGCAACCCCTTGTTCTGTAAAAGCAAATACATTAGGTGCATGCTTTATCTTTGAACTTATCACAATTTGTGATAAGTTCATTATTTCTTTCCTGGTCAGGGAGAACATAAAATCAGCAGGGAATCGCTTGATATTCCTTCTTACCGCTTGATTCAATGCTCTTGTTTCCACTTCATAGAGTATGGCTAAATCTCTGTCAATCATCACCTTCTGATGCTTTATTACATAAATCTTTTTCTCAATAATTTCTTGCGGAATTATTTCATTCATGCATGTCCCCTTTACTTAGAAAAGTTTATTATATCTACAGCGCAAGCCCCCGGACAACCGGTTCATTATAATATAAAGAAAGAGGGCCGCGTCTTTATTTTTATTGTTTTACGATTAAGTAAAC
>JACQXG010000069.1 GCA_016208905.1 Nitrospirota bacterium | reverse complement strand
CCACAGATTTCGCAGATTTAACAGATTTTCCTTTTGTAAAAATAAAGCGCTTATATTCTAAACTCTTTGCGCCGAAATTGAATAATAAACCGGTTTTTAAACCGGTCGCTTTCAAATAATTAATAATCTGGGATTCTTCTTTTGAGCTAAGCTGGTTTATAGCTTTTAGTTCAACAATGATGTTGTTGTAACAAACGAAATCGGCTCTGTAAATTGTTGTGAGTAATTCATTTTTATAATATATCGGCAATTCGACTTCCCCTTGAAAAGGAATCTGTTTAGAAGCGAATTCAATACCTAATGCTTCATGATATACAGCTTCAAGGAAACCGTGTCCAAGTGTGCTATGAACTTCCATGGCGGCTCCAATTATCTGATGAGTCAGGGGATCTTTTTTTATATCTGTGTTATCTGCGGAATCTGTGGATTTATTCATTACATCTTTGACATGATGTCATCCGGGATATCAAAATTCGCATAGACATTCTGCACATCGTCGTGGTCTTCCAGCGCTTCCATCAGTTTGAGCATTTTTTGGGCGTCTTTGCCTTCGAGCTTTACATAATTCCGGGGGACCATTGTTACTTCCGCAAGGCCCGGTTTTATGTTCAGTTTTTCCAGATGCTCTTTGACTTTATTGAGGTCTTCAGGCGCAGTTGTGATCTCGTAATTTTCTTCTTCAGGATCGTTTTTGAAATCATCCGCCCCGGCGTCAAGCGCAGCTGACATAAGGGTGTCTTCATCAATATCATTTTTATTGACGAGGAGGTAGCCCTTCTTGTCGAACATCCAGGCCACACATCCCGTCTCTCCCATGTTCCCGCTGCTTTTTGTCAGTATGTGCCTGATTTCCCCGACGGTCCGGTTTTTATTGTCTGTCATAACTTCAAGCAATATGGCGACTCCTGCCGGCCCGTACCCCTCATAGGTTGTTTCTTCATAAACAGTGCCGGGCAGCTCCCCCGTGCCTTTCATGATGGCCCGTTTGATGTTATCAGCGGGCATATTTACTTCCTTGGCCTTTTGATCCCCGCCCATTTTGAATGTCCGGACATATTATTATTTCACTCTCCTGATTTATTTAATGAAGGCACAGAGTCACAAAGGGGCAAAGGCACTAAGGGAGAAAATACTTTGTGCCTCTGTGCCTTTGGATCTTTGTATCTTTTCCTTAAAAATTATAAGTGATGGATTTATGGAAAGGCAATAGAGAGGCTTATACTTCCGCAAAAAGTTATGTAATCCTCAATCTTACTGATGATGCTTATGTTTTTTTTCTGAAAGATAAAAATAAATTCCAGTGCCGACTGCAAAAATTAGTGCAGCAATTATTACCATAATCAATGTATTCACTTTAGCTGCCCTCCTTTTCGGGTGTGATCCATAAAGCAAACACCAGCAATATTAAGATCAATATTAATCCGACAAATGCATTGCCCAAAGTAATGGGAGTATCAGGCAGCAATGCATTGATACCCAAGGCAATCGCCACATATTCTGCTATCTTAAACAACCAATTTGCTGTCTTTTCTCTCTTATTATAATGCTCCATTTTCCCATGCCCCCATTACTAAAAATAAGCTATTTCAAATATAGCAGAATACACTGCGAATTGCAAAACAAAAAAGGGCGTCCCGGATTTCCGGGACGCCCTGTGGTGTTAAAGAATGTGAACGTACTTAGAAAGAGAGAATTACACCGTTTCTTACAGACCATGCAGCGTCACCGTGCACATTGTGGCCACGCGCGCCGACCAGGGTGCTTCTTGTCGGGTGCTTGGGACGGTCATAAGCGTCTCCGACAAACATAACGCCTGATTCAACATACCACACAAGATTTGTATCAATCTGATATTCTATCTTAGCGTCAACTTCGGTTCCGAGGTCACGGGATGCTGCAGGTTTTCCTTCATTATCTGTAGCGCCATTGATGGCAACAGGTTCAGTGGCCTGCAACACGTAAAAATCAAAGTCTAATTTAAGATCAGCAACCGGCTTGACTGCAACGCCCAGGTTCAGGTAACGGGTATTATTCAGTCCGGTATTCATAGCACCAGCAGTAATATTACTACTACAGCCGTCGGCGTTCCCCTGTATGTCAGCACAACCGCTGGCAGCGCCGCCGACGTTTTCATTTGCATTGATAAACTGACCGGAAGTCTCTACCTTTTGGTCATAAACATACGTGTAATGCTGACCGGAGCTGATAGAGTTTAAGTAACCTGTGTAATGGTCCTTGGAATGCGGCTTGTCTCCTGATCCGCGAGCGCCTTCAACAGTAATGGTTACAGGACCTGCAGCAATATCCACGCCGAGCATGATTGCATTTCCCTGAAGTTTCAAATTATCTTTGTTTCTTTTAAAGTCTTTTGCAGTTCCCGTTTGATATTCAATATCTGCCCTAATGGTTGCAGGACCAGCTTTTACGTCGGTCCTGACGCCGATATTAGTGAGCTGAATGGTCTCTCCGAAAGTTGTAGCGGTGTCGGTAATGGTAGTATGGTCATTCAAATAGGTAATATCAGCGCTGATGTTAGCAGGGCCGGCTTTGGTTGCGAATGTACCTACGTAAGCGTCAGTGTCATCACTGAAGGCTGTAACTCCTTCGGTCATTTTTATGGTGAGGAATGATAACTCCATACCGTCTGCCGGGCTCAGCCATAATACGATGGCGTCGTCACCATACTTTGTGTGGTCATAAAAAATCCCATTTCCGAGACCGAGGAGCATGTGTCCGGCTTTCCAGCCTGAGAGGATTCCAAGGTCTTTGCCCTGATGTGCAATGTATGCCTGACGGATAGTCACCCAACCTTGCTTTGAGTTACTGCCAGTCCTTCTATAAACTCCACCTGCATCAGTTGTGCCAGTATTGCCCCATGTTTGGCCATCCGAAACAGTACCGTCGCCGCTTTCAAGCTCTACTGCGCCCATTGTTTTCGGGGAAACTGTGGCATTAATATTTAATCTTACTCTCTGGTCATAAAATGACGCGCTGTCATCAAAATCAGCAGCTACAGTGTGACCTGATTCTTTTTGAGTATCTCTCTGATCGGTCAAATTGTTGTTGGCTTCACCTCTTATCCTGATGCTCCCGCCAATCTCTACTTGTGCTTTCTTGGATTTTACAACCTGCGGCTGGTACTCATACATTTGAGGTACTGCGTGCAGTGCAAAGGCTGATGCTGTGAAGACCAGCACAACCATCACACTAAATAATGCTATTAAAGACTTTTTCATTAACTTCCTCCTTTTTGAATTTCCTGTTTATAAACTACGGCTGTATTCCATAAATCCCATCCCGATGCTCCGGGATGCAGGACAATCATTGTCTTCTTTTACCACCCCCTTCATCACCTGATTTTCTAAATGATTCATGCATCATTACGGAAAAAGTATTTTTTATAATACAGTAACTTATCACCGATTACGATGTTTGTCAAATAAAAAAACAAAATAATATGAGAAAGAGCTATTTATAACAATACATATATAGCAAGACACAAGCCAGTTGATAGAGTTAAGAGTCAAGAGTCAAGAGTTAAGAGTAAAAAACCATTAAAATCATAAAGTTGCAGTTTAGTCTCCTGTCACCCTAACTCATAACTCCTGACTCCTAACTCCTAGTATTCTGTGTTGTCTATACCATTACATTGATGTAAAAAAGACACTAAAGACAGAGAGGGCGATCCGCCGAATCGCCCCTACGGTTAGATTTTCTCAACATCAGCGGCATTTATTGTGAGGGCTACGCCTTGACGGAGGACGTCGACGGAAAGCACGAGAATATGCTTATCGAGTTTTTCAACGAGGATGCCTTCTATACCGGATAAAGGGCCTCTTGAAATCCTGACAATCTGCCCTTCAGTAAGATACGGATATGGATCAAGCTCACCTTTATTTTCGACAAGTTTTTTTAAGGACATTATCTGATCATCGGGGACCGGGTCCGGCTGCCCCGGGAGTGTACAGATTATCCTGACGACTCCGGCAACTTTCAGTACACTCAATAAATTTTTTGATTCATTTGTTGTATTGACAAAAATATATCCCGGGAAAAGGGGAAAAACGACCATCTTTTTTCTGTCCTTCCATTTTCTCTGCCTTTCAACTGTCGGAAGAAAGGCATTAATGTTTTTCAAGGCAAGCCTTTCGGCAACCTGAAATTCATGCCTTGATCTTACATGTACCGCATACCACTCGAGCCCCTGTGTTTCTATTTGCTCCATTTGTTCTCCTCTATTTAATCTTCCACCCTGTAAACATAATCGCGTTTCCTCACATAATCATTCACTTTAACTCCTGCAATGTCACCTTTTGACGCCCTTGCCACCTGAACGTGTTTGATTTGAAGTGACTCGATCCTCTGATCAAAATAGGTTGTATGTCCTTTTACGCGGATAAGATTGCCGACTTCGAGAAAATCAATTACTTTTATACTTGCTACACCTATTGTTTTGTAATAATTTATTATCTTGCCGGCAAGGATTTCCATGTGTTAATACATTGGACTCTTTTGTCATTTCGACGACTGGAGAAATTTTGCGTGAGACATAAGATTCCTCACGTTTGTTCGGAATGACAACTAATGGGATAAAACATCCTTTAAGACGCCTTTGCGGTTTCCGTTCCCTGCTCTTTGTGGACCTCGATAATACTGGTGACATTTATACCTGCGGCCTTAAGCGCCTTTTGAATATCAACAGCCTTGGCATCTTGAACTTTTAACATATAATTAATATCCATGATAAACCCTCCTGATGTGAAGTTAGTATAATTAGTTTCTATTAAATCTATATCAATTTATTCCAAATGTCAAAAGCTTTAATCTGGTATTAAAATTCTAAATTGAAATCTGTAATAAACACAGAGGCACTGATACACCGAGAAGAAGTTGAGAATAAGAATGATAGATTTTTTCTCCTGTCATCTTAACTTCCCAACTTCTCATGTTATTCTTTTCTCTGTGTCTCAGTGGTTTAATAATAATCTTAATCAGCGCTTAATTCTGTAACCGGCACGACTTTAACTTCTTTATTCTCTCTCAACGCCTTTTGCAAAAACTCCAGGGTGTTTTTTCTTGGATGGGCGAGGGCAATAGCACGCCCATTTTTTTTGGCGATTTTCATCAGCCTTTTCCACTGGACATCTATCTTAACAGGGTCGCTTGAGTCATCGAGGAATACGTCACGGTGAAAGGCTTCCAAACCCAAAGTATTTGCAAGTCTGATTCCTGCTGAATCTGCCGAGGTAAGACTGTCAAGGAAAAAAAGCCTGCGTTTTTTTAGCTCTGAAAGCATGGCGTTCATGGCCCTTTCATCCCTGGTAAATGCCGAGCCCATATGATTGTTCGCCCCTTTAACATACGGGACTGAACGAAGGTCTTCTTCTATTGTCTCAGCTATTTCGCGATCAGTCATCCAGGTGTATAATCCGCCTTTTCCCAGCCTGAGAGGTTTTGATGCTTCCATCGGTATATGTATCATGACATCGCGCCCACGACGCTTCCCTTCATCCGCAATCCATGCTGAATAGTCCTGCTGAGGAAGAATAGAAAGTGTTAAAGGGCTTTTTATGTTCAGGACATCTTCGGCAAGTTTTCTGCTCGGCCCAAGGTCATCTATTACGATAGCAATCTTCGGAAGCGCTTTGGCCGGACGGGTTTCATGCTTTGCGATCTCCGGTTTTTTCCCGGACCTGAACATGCCAAAGAAACTTTCAGGAATATTTTCCCTGCCGGATTCTTCAATGAATAGAAAGACAGCCGCTATAATCAGCAGCAGGATTAATATGATATGACGGCTTTTCCTGCTCGATTTAGAACTTTTTCTTTTCGGGGGCATTTAAATATATTAGGCACAAAGTGGCAGAGGCACAAAGGCACAGAGTTTTTTCACTTTGTCCCTTTGCTACTTTGTGCATTAGTGCCTGTTTTATGACTTTGTGCCTCTGTGCCTCTGCCACTTTGTGCCTGTCTTTACTGGCTCATATCATGCACTTCAGTACCGGGAGGTATCTTAAATGTAAAGAATGAATCGTTGAGCCCGGAGTTGGTTTTAACGTCTTTGAGTTCGATCATAATAATATTGCCGTATGTATCGAATATGGTCAACATCTTCACCGGCATATCACCGGGCATGGTTTCCATAACAAGTTTTTTGATAAATCCGATCTTTCGTTTTGGCACAAGCTGAAGGCTGTTTTGCCCTGTCGCGGTAATATCGAAATCGTTACTGATGTTATCAAGGCTTGCAAGTAATGCGATCGGCACCTGACTGTAGGCCTCTTTGCTGAATTTTGTCTTGATCACCTGGTTCTGTGATTTTTTGTAGACCCATGTGTCCAGGTTGTTGATTATGACTTTCTCATCTCGCGGCGCCGCATATGTCCACATCATGTGCGAAGGTTTTTTAATGAAAAAGGCACCCGAATATTCCTGGGTTTCTTCAAGGTCTTTTATATAGCTTTTCTGTACAAAGGCGCCTTTGATGTCATGGATCCCTGCGTACTTTTTCTGCAGATCTTCAACAATAGCGGACACGCCGGCAGATTTCCCGCTGCTGTTGGCATCAGCGTCTTTATGCTTGGGGATGACAAGGGTCCCCTTATCCGCAGCATCTGACGCAGAAACAACTGTAACGTTTAATGAGTAATGAGTAATGAGTAACACCAGAATTATATAAAAGATGATTAAGTTACTCTGTGCCTTTGTGCCTTTGTGCCTCTGTGCCTTTTCTTTTCCCACTATTTCCTCCTGATCACATCTCTTGGTTTACCTGCTTCGCCCGGGGGACCGACAATCCCTTCTTCTTCAAGCATCTCCATGATCCGCGCCGCTCTATTATAGCCGATTTTCATTCGGCGCTGAATGTACGAAATGGAGGCCTGCCCGGCAGAAAGCACAATGTCCTTTGCCTGGGCGTACAACTCGTCCCTTTCTTCAGGACCGGATGTTTCCTGCGGTTCGGCTGCAAGGTCTTCAAACAGTGTGTAATCAGGACCTTCCTGGGCCTTTATAAATTGAACTACGTCTTTGATTTCTTCTTCACTGACATATGCCCCATGGATCCTTTTGATCCTCTTCCCCGGACTTGTGAACAACATATCTCCCTTTCCAAGCAATTGCTCTGCGCCATAGGTGTCAAGGATTATCCGTGAATCCATTTTTGACGAGACCTGAAATGATATCCGCGACGGGAAGTTTGCCTTGATTATTCCGGTAATAACATCCACTGAAGGCCTCTGGGTCGCAAGCACAAGGTGAATGCCCGCAGCGCGCGCCATACCGGCCAGTCTGGCAATTGAATCTTCAACCTCATGGCCGGAGGCAAACATTAAATCCGCAAGCTCATCAATGAATATGACGATATATGGAAGAGGCTCCTTGTCCGTATCTTCCCTGTCATTTGAACTCTTTGAACTGGAACCTGATTCGATATTCTTATTATATGCATCGATATTTCTTGCCCCTGATCCTGCAAGCAGCCTGTAGCGCCTCTCCATCTCGAAGACCATTTTCTTGAGTGCATTTGAAGCCTCTTTAGGCAGTGTGATAACAGGCATCAGCAGGTGGGGAATTTCTTCGTACGCAGAGAGTTCAAGCATTTTGGGATCGATCATCAGCATCTTGACTTCTTTGGGCGTTGCCTGGTACAGAAGGCTCATTACGATGCTGTTCATTCCAACGCTTTTGCCCGAGCCTGTGGCCCCTGCTATCAGCAGATGGGGCATTTTAGCCAAATCAGTTATAACAGGGACGCCGAAAATGTCCTTCCCGAGCGCAAGGGTCAGTTTTGAACTGCTTTTAGAGAAGGCGTCGTTACATATGATATCTTTAAAAAAAACCGAGTCCCTGTCTTTGTTCGGCACCTCGATACCGAGTGTGGACCTGCCGTGTATCGGGGAAATGCGAATGCTGGTCGCCTTGAGGGCCATGGCGAGGTCGTCTGAAAGGGACATGACCTTGCTTATCTTAACTCCAGGCGCCGGCTCAAATTCAAACATTGTTACAATCGGACCGGGTGACACATAAGTGACCTTGCCCTCAATGGAATAGTCCAGCAGCTTTTTTTCAAGAAGGTCGGACCTTTCCAGTAACTCCTCTTTAGACGGCCTGGACTTTGAAGGCGGCGGATTACGCATTAGATCGACGCCGGGCAGTTCATATTCGCCTGATAATTTTTTTGCAGGAGCCTGGGCTTTTTTAGATGTTGGTTTGATTATGATTTCCGGTCCGGTGATGGGGAGTGGCTCCTGTTCCGGTTGAATTTCCGGTCTTATTACCTCTTCAAATATATACGGCTGACTCTTATCATCCTCTGCCTCCGCATCTTCATTACTGCCGGTTTCTGTTTTTCTGTCTTTAATAGCGGACAGAACGCGGGACCCGGTTGAAATTCCGCTCTTCACGGAAGCAAACAAGGTTATGATAGAAAACTGTATAAGATACATAAGTGAAACAAGAGTCAAAGTTGCAAATATCAGAAAGGAGCCAATGGTTGATACAATCTGTTTTGTCAGGCCGGTGCTGACCGCGCCTACTGCTCCACCAGAATGGCTGCTTAATATAAGTGAAAGAAGCGAAGAGGTTGAGATTATCAAAAGAACAAATAAAATAATGAATATGGAATTCCTGTGCTGAGAGGATTTGCCCAGGACTTTCCTTACGCCGGTGATAATAAGGATTAACGGGACAAGGTAGGAAGCAAGGCCGATGCCCTGCATCAAAAGGTCAGAAACGATGGAACCAAAGCGGCCGAGTAAGTTTTTTAACTCCGGGTTGTCTGTGGACAATGACTTGTCCCACGGGTTATGGCTGATCAGGCTTATGACTAAGACAAGACCTGCTGCAATGGCAAGGATGCCGATAATCTCTTCTTTTATCCTGCTGCGTTTTTCTTCCATGCTGAAAATGATTTAAACATTTTATTTCTTTAGGCAGACATGACGTATTGCTCGATAGAATCGATCTTCTTAATAAGCTCTTCAACTTTCTTTCGGGTTCTAACAGCTTTCTTCAATTCCTCTAATTGATATTCGATATCCAATTTAATCCGCTCTTCCAGATATGAATGCCTGAATTCGTCATCAGCAAGCTGTTTTTTGAAATATTTTTTTGCGATATTCATTTTCACTTCACATAATAAAAAAGCACGACAGCCCCAAAGACGATTCGATAAACGGCAAAGGAGTTGAAGGTGTGTTTCGTAACAAATCCGAGAAATGCCTTAATAACAAGAAATGCGGAAAAAAACGAGACAAGGAAACCGACCGCGAAGACGGGGAAATCGCTCATGGATAAGTTGTGCAGATTCTTTAACAGGTCATACGATGTTGCTGCAAACATGGTAGGGATAGCGAGAAAGAAGGAGAATTCCGTAGCGGCCTTACGCTCTAATCCAAAGCACATAGCGCCCATTATCGTTGCCCCCGCCCTTGATACACCGGGGAAGAGCGACAGTGTTTGCGCCATTCCAATACCAAGGGCCTGCTTAAATGAAACATCATCCACATCCATGACAACTGATTTTTTTACGACCCTTTCAATTATAAATATAGCAATGCCGCCGATGATAAGCGCTATAGCAACAGTCACTGGATTAAACAGGTGTTGTTTTATATAGGAATGCGCGATGAACCCGAAAAATGCAGCAGGGAGGAAAGCGATCAGGAGATTCAGCAAGAAATGGTTTGTCTTCTCTGTTCCGATACCCTTTATCGTGGATGATAACTTTTCACGATACAACCATACAACCGCCAGGATAGCGCCAAGCTGGATAAATACCTCAAAGGTTTTAGCCGTATCACTGGTAAAACCAAGTAAGTCCCCCGCAAGTATGAGATGGCCTGTCGAAGATATGGGCAGAAATTCGGTGATCCCTTCAACTATTCCCAGTATTACTGCTTCAAGCATTGATGATTATAACAAAAAAAGGCGCAAAGGGACAAAGGTGCAAAGGCACAGAGTATAACAGCAATGTTTTCCGGATTAAATTATTTGACTTTGATTGATGGATATTTTCCGGTTTGTCTTGACACTTATTTAGCTCATACTTGATTGTTAATTATTTTCACAGCTATACTACCCATTAATTCTATGAATAAAAAACATCTGGTTATTGGTATCGTCCTGATAGTATTGTCATCCTATTATGCCTTTAAAAATGTATCTCTTTCAGAGCTGAGCACTGCCTTTAAATCGGTACGCTACATATATTTGATACCTGCCATATTATTAGTTGCCCTGACATTTATATTCAGGGCAATGCGCTGGCGGTATCTTGTCCGCTCTGTTAAAGATGTAAAAACCTCTCGTCTTTTTTCCCCTTTAATGGTGGGCTTTATGGGGAATATTCTCCCTGCCAGGGCCGGAGAATTAGTCAGGGCATATCTTCTCGGCAAGAGGGAAAATATCAGTTTCAGCGCTTCCTTTGCAACAATTTTTGTGGAACGGCTGATGGACATGTTAATGTTCCTGCTTATGCTTGTCGGCGTCTTGTTTTTCAGCGCGGATACCTTCTCACAGGGCGCTGCCGGAGGAAATCACGACCTCAGAGGCTACATGATTAAATTTGGATGGATAAGTTTTATCGGTTCCGTGGGGATATTTTTATTTTCGGTGCTTCTTCAATATAAAAACGATTGGGCCGTTAAAATAGTAGATTTTTGTACTAAGCCGCTTTCTCATAAATGGAGAGAAAAAATTTTCGGGATGGTCCATTCATTTACCGAGGGACTTAAAATTCTGAAGGATTTTCGCGGTTTCACGGCCTCACTCCTGTTATCCATTCTGGTTTGGGTAGCAGCGACTCTTTGCTATTACCCTCTTTATCTTGCTTTTGGCATTGAAGCCGGACTACCCATGATATCGTCATTGATTATCCTCTGCCTGACTGTCGGCATTTTCATATCTTTATTTCCCACTCCGGGATTCCTCGGTGCATTTCAGGCAGCCTGCGTTGTAGCGCTTCATGATCTTTTTGGTGTTTCAAAGGCAGTAGCTGTAAGCTACGGAATTATTGCCTGGCTGGTTACGATGGGGTTTATAATAATAGTGGGATCAATTTTTATTGTGAAAGACAATATTTCTTTTTCTGAAATTACATCAAGCAAAGAACGGGTTGAGTAGATTAATACGGTTCTTTCGTTTCAATTAGGGCTCCGGATGCTTTCATCCATACAGTTTCCTGAAGAATCCGCTTTTTAATGACAAGGTCCTTTTTAATAGTATGGACAAGTTTTGATGTATTTTTTTAAAATTAACAAGATTGAAAATAAAAATAAGCAACTTACAGACATAGACTGACAATGTCAAAAGGGTTTTCCAAGTTAATTCAATCAGGAATCGTTGGCATTTGGCTCTGCCTTATATTTGTTCTTGTCTACCGGCATTACATTTCCGGCACTGAATTGTCCTCCCTCCAGGCCGTATCTCAAAATCAGTTTAAGACCAGTGAAGAGTGGTTCGGCATATATCTACAGAACATAAAAATAGGCTACATAAAAACATCATCTGAAAAGATAGGGAGTGAATACAGATTCACCCAGTATGGGGAAACGAGCATTCCTCAAAATGATAAAACTGTCAGCAGTACAACACAATTTAAATGTCTGACAGACCTTGATTACAGAATAAAGTCATTTGAATTTGAATCCAGGTCCGGAGAAACTTTCTTTAAGTCTCACGGGGAACTGGATAAGGACAATGTGCTGCTGGTGTTTATTGAGACAGAGAAACAGAAAAAAACTGAATCCGCAGATATTCAGGGACAACCTTACCTGTCTTTGACCATCAAACAGATGCTTTTTGCACAGGGACTTGAGAAGGGAAAGCGTTTCAATGTCCCTGTTCTTGACATCTTTTCATTAAAGGTCACGGATACGATTGTAGAAGTTCAGGATCTTATTCCTGTCAAGGTGGGGATGAATATTAATACCGCATACTTGCTAAAGATAGGTGAAAATCTTTCATGGATCAGCGACGGGGGGAATACCCTTAAGGAGCAAAATCCTTCAGGATTTGTATATATGGCAGAAACAGAAGATTCAGCCAAATCAAAAGGTATGCAATATATTTTTGATTATCTTTCCGTACCGGTGATTAAAGCTGATAAATTATTATCAAACCCTGAAGATCTTTCTCACTTAAAGATCAGGCTTTCAGGTATTAATTTGTCTGAATATCCGTTATTGAATGAAGGCCGCCAGGTTTTAAAGGGGGATTTTCTTGAAATAAGCAAAGAGAAGGCGGAGGAATTGAAAGAGCGGAACTATGAGCTGCCTTATCAGGACAAGGACCTTAAGCCTTATCTGGCGCCTACCCCTTTTGTCCAGAGCGATCATCATACGATCATATATAATGCTAAAAAATTTGTTGCTACTGAAAAGAGTGCATTCAATCTGGCGCAGTTCCTGACTTCAAATTTATATTTGACTATAACGAAAATGCCGACTTCCCGTATGATGACAGCCATGGATATTTTTAAAACTCATGCAGGCGAAAGTAACGAGCATACCGTAATGTTTACTTCATTTGCGCGGGCGGGCGGGCTGCCGGCCAGAATGGTGGGAGGGCTTGTATACTGTAAGGGACATTTTTATTACCATACGTGGCCTGAAGTATGGCTTGGCCGGTGGGTGGCTGTTGATCCGACCATGGGACAGTTCCCGGCTGATGTGACGCATATTCGTCTTATGGAAGGCGACATCAATACATTGGCCGCCCTGGGAGGAATCATTGGCAATTTAAGAATTGATATAATGGAGGCATTATGATAGTAATTGACCATATCATTAAGCGATACGGGGAACATATAGCTGTTAACGATGTCAGTCTGAAGGTGCAGGCAGGTGAGATATTCGGTTTTCTCGGGCCCAACGGCGCCGGCAAAACCAGCACCATAAAAATGATGATGGGTCTCATGAGACCTACATCCGGAGCCATTTCAATCGGCGGGCATGATATACAGAGAGACCCGATTTCCGCCAAGAAAATTTTGGGATATGTCCCTGACAGGCCGATACTTTATGAAAAGCTTACCGCGTGGGAATATATGAAATTTATAGCAGGACTATATGGTGTTGATAAAAAAGACCTGCAGGAAAGAGGCAAAAAGTTCCTGGAGATTTTCGCCCTCGGTGACTGGATAAATGAGCTTGTTGAAAATTTCTCCCATGGCATGAAGCAGCGGCTTAACCTCTCAGCGGTATTCATGCGAAATCCGAAGGTGCTGGTCCTGGATGAGCCACTTATCGGTCTTGATCCCAGGGGGGCGAGACTACTGAAGGAAATACTGCATGCCTCTCGAAATAACGGTATGTGCATATTTATGTCTACCCATATACTTGAAATTGCTGAACAGATGTGCGACAGGATGGCCATCATTCACAAGGGGAACGTTATATCTTCCGGCACTGCCGGAGAACTGAGGAGTCAGGCGCATTCCGAAGGTGATCTCGAACAGGTCTTTCTCCATTTAACGGGCGGGGAAGACATAGTGAATATTGTGAAAGAGTTGCAAGGATAGCGGGCGTATTTTATGAAAGAGCTAATTACCATATTGTCACCTCAGTGGTGGACTTTTAAAAACCGGCTTTTACGTTCTGACCGGACAGCGTATGTAAAATCCATATTTGTGCTGCTCCTGGGAGCAGGGTTCTGGGCTGCTATTCTCCATTATCTGACAATAGTATTAACTAGGCTTCAGGGGATGGATGGAAACGTCGGGATTATTATTGCTTTAAAAGGACTATCACTCCTCCTGATGCTTGTTTTCTTCCTTCTTATATTCAGCAGCCTGTTGTCAGGGATAAGCAATTTTTACCTTTCAAATGATTTGCCTGTTGTCCTGTCGTCTCCGGTGTCGTGGGGAAGTATTTATATTTCCAAGTGGATGGAGACCGCTGTCAAATCCTCGTGGATGATAATATTTGCTATTGTCCCTGTGTTTATCGCACTGGGGTGGTTTTATAAATCTCCGGCCGGCTATTATCTTTATTTACTTCCTGTGCTGACACTGTTTGTCCTGGTCCCCGTGGGTATCGGGGTCATGATAAGTATTTTTCTCATGGCAGTTGTGCCTGCAAAGAGGGCCAGAAATATTTTTGTTTTCCTCGGGCTACTGATACTGGCCATACTGTTTTTGCTTTTCAGGTTCTTAAAGCCCGAGCGTTTTGCCAATCCTGAATGGTTTGCGAATCTTACGATATTCCTTTCTGAAATGAAACTGTCAGTCTCTCCGTTCCTTCCCAGTATGTGGGTCACTGAAACCTTGACGCCTTTTTTTAAAGCAGGGGGTGGGGCATCGTTATTTTACATGTTGCTGCTATTGTTCACATCCGGCGCTTTCATTGTTTTTGGCAACTGGTTGTTTAATGCCTTTTTCTACAACGGCCTTATAAAGGCCCAGCAATCACAGAAGCCATGGCTTGCAGCATATGAAGACAGGCAAAGAGGCGTCGGGTTGAAGTCATTATACTTATGCCTC
>JACQXG010000008.1 GCA_016208905.1 Nitrospirota bacterium | reverse complement strand
TTATCCTGAAATTAAAAAAGAGTCTGAGCGATTACTACTGGATTAATATCAGCGACCAGGACAGTCCGTTTGTGGGCATTATCGAGCATACAAAACTTGTATCGCCTGAAAATTATGGCAACTTTAATCTCGTATATTTAACAAAATATACTTCTTCTAAAGATGAGATGTATTCAAAACCGGATGAAGAGATCTATAAAATATTCATTGCCAGGTTGAAACGGATATTCCCTGATATTAATGACACTGATATAAAGGAACACTGGGTTTTCAGAGACAGGCACAGTCAGCCTATTTTTGTAAAAGACTATAGTAAGATTATGCCTGCTATAGCTACTCCCTTAAAGGGCCTTTATCTTTTAAACACCAGCCAGCTATACCCTGAGAGCAGATGCCTCAATTCGAGCATTATCAAGGCAAAAGAAACCGTTAGAGAGATATTACATAATCATGGGGAATAGAGGTATTCAACCTGCCGGTATGGGAACAGAGCGTACAGGCTTCTTTGTAAAACCTGCTAAATCGTTACCGGTTATTATATGTTTTTCGATCCCTCTTTTACTTCTCATAAGCGCATATTTTTATATGACTACCTTTTATCATAAGCTCTGGCTTTTTAATACCATTGTTCATGAAAATGGTAAATATACCCTGCTGGAAGTGATTTTTTATTTCAAGCACTTTAATTGGGAGATGCCTATAAAGATTCTTTATGCTGTTTTCATTGTAGGAATTTTTTATTACTATGGGAACCCTTTAGCAGACAAAAGAAAGGTGACGAAGCAGAGTAATCCTTCAACGTGGATTTTGATCAGTCTTATTTCCGTCCTGACCATAATAGCCGTGACCACTGCCTCGAACATTATTCAGGACGGTTACAAGGAAACGGCTCTAGGCTTCTTCCAGCACAAGACCGCTGATGCAAGGCCCCCTGAATTCGGTTCTCACTGGAGAAACCACTTCCTCAGCAATATTGTCCTTTTTTCTGCCTCAGCCATTGTTGTATTGCTTTATCGGATAATATTCTGTAACGGGATGTGGAAGAGGAGAAAATTTTATTATCTTCTCCCGTTCTCGATTGTGTTATTTGTTACTCTTACTTTTATTTACGGATTTACCATGGACCCCTTTATTAATCCCAGCTACCTAGGACATCAATTAAGAGAGATATTCGGAACTGACCTGTCGATTACTATGCTTCTGGCAACAGGGCTTTTAATATATATGGAGGGAAGGTTTGATTCGAGAAAAGAGACCAATAAAATAAAGAATAAGGAAAAGGGCATAATAGCCCGGCATCTTGCTGTCCTGATTATTCCAGCGGTCCTGCCGGCGGTATATTTGATTTTGAAGGTGTTGTCTCTTGACGTGTCGGGTGAAATCGCAAGTATTGGAAAAACCGCAAACTGGTCAGTCCTTGATCTGTTTGCCTGGCATTTTTTTGAGCATTCACTTGATTATCTCCTGGTATGTTCTCTTGTATGTTTTCTCTATCTCCTGACTTTAAAGAAGGAATTGAGGCGGACAACAATTGAAAAATAACCTGGTAACGATCTTGAAAGTCCTCGTATCCGGTGTCCTTCTATACCTGATTTCTAAAGAAATTGACTGGAGCCAGTTAATCGTTTCCATAAAGCAGGGACGATTTATTTATCTGTTTATCGGGATAATTTTAGGATGCGGATTTAACGTGGTAAAGTTTATCAAGTGGCATTATCTGATAAGGACAGGAGACCATAATTATTCATTTTCAGACGGAGTAAAATCATACATGATCGGCAATTGCCTGGGTTTGATCACGCCTATGCGCGCCGGAGATCTCGGCAGGGCCCTGTATTTTCATGCGGATGACCGTCCCAGGATCATAGGGCTTACAGTCATGGACAGATTTACCGAGCTTGTTGCTGTTCTGTCTCTCTCTGTCGGGGGATGTTTTATTCTCCTGAACAAAGGAGTGGGAGTGATCGTGGTATTGCTTGCCTTCTTTGGTATTTTATCGCTTTATGCTGCCGGATTTCTCTATGGGACAGTTAGAAGAATTATTCCCGATGGAAGAGTTGGCGGGAAAATAATAAAATTGATGGATATCTTAAGATTACTTAACAAAAATACTGTATCTATTGTCCTGCTGCTTTCATTTGTCGCATTTGTGTTGTGTATTATACAGTTCTACTTTCTCATAATCGCGTTTGAAAAAATATCGTTATCATCTACGTTCCTGGCTACACCGATAGTAACACTCTCTTCGATACTTCCGGTAAGTATTATGGGGCTTGGTGTGCGGGAAGGAATTTCAATAGTCCTTCTTGCACAATTCAATATATCTGCTGCAACGGCAGTTTCTGCGGCTTTTCTTTTTTTTCTGATAAATAATGTTTCAATAAGCGGCATTGGAATTTATTATCTGTCTAAGGTTAAGATAAAAACTCAAACTCAAGAGGCAAACTGTGAAATTAAGATTTGATCGATTTTTAAATATAAAAAGACATTCTCTGTTTACAGGTATTTTTACCTTGTTTCTGATTTGCAGCGCAGATTATTCTTACGCGTATATCGGCCCCGGCGCGGGCTTTGCGCTGGTAACGTCTTTTTTTGTAGTATTTGTTTCTCTCGTAATCGCCTTCGTTTCACTCCTCATATGGCCGTTCCGGCATATCAGGTGGATGTTTTCAAGAAAGAAGCGCGACAGGAAAACGGATGTTAAAAAAGTAGTGGTATTAGGACTTGATGGCATGGACCCTGGTATTGCCGAAAAATTTATGGCCGAAGGAAAGCTGCCTAATTTTCAGAAGCTGAAAGACACCGGATGTTTTTCGAGATTGGGCACAACGTTTCCTGCAGTGTCGCCTGTTGCATGGTCTTCTTTTGCAACGTCTGTCTTCCCTGGTAAACACAATATCTTTGATTTCCTCACTCCAAACAGGAACTATTACATTGCTGATTTATCTTCCGTTCATATTGGCACGGTAAAGCGCAATCTGAAAATAGGTAAATACAAGATACCCCTGGGAAAGCCGGAGATCAAACTGCACCGGAAGAGCCAGACTTTCTGGAAGGTGCTGGGGGAATACGGGATTTTCAGTACGATCTTGAGAGTGCCGATAACGTTCCCGCCTGAAAAATTTTTCGGCAATTGCCTTTCCGCAATGTGCATTCCCGACCTGAAGGGCACGCAGGGTTCTTTTACTTACTATACGTCCGACCCAAAACAAACAGGCGAGATGTACGAAGGTGAAAGGATCTCCGTTGAAAATAATAACGGAACAATTTCAAGTTATTTCCCCGGTCCTGCTAATCCAATATTGATAGAGGAAGCGCAGTTGAGAATCCCCTTTAAAGTGGAAATGGGAGATTCTGATAATGCTGTCCTGCATCTCCCTGATCAAAAAATAAAATTGAGACGCGGGCAGTACTCCGACTGGATCAAACTGCGTTACAACCTGGGACTGGGCATGAAAATATCAGGCATTGCAAGGGTATTAATTAAATCTGTTCAGCCGCACTTTTCAATGTACGTGACCCCGATCAATATCGATCCTGAAAAGCCCGTTTTCCCGATTTCGCATCCCGGCATATTTTCTGTGTACCATGCAAAGCTGAACGGAAGTTTTTCTACACTCGGACTTTCCGAAGACACATGGGCGCTTAACGAACGGATCATAGACGAGGATGATTTTATTAAACAGGCATACGATATTCATGAAGAGCGGGAAAAGATGTTTATGCATGCGTTGAAGAGTACCAGCCAGGGACTTGTAGTCTCTGTTTTCGATATAACGGACCGCATTCAGCATATGTTTATCCGGTTTCTGTATGACGACCATCCTGCCGTCAGGGACGCAGATGTCAAGAAGTACAGGAATGTGGTTGAGGATCTCTATGTAAATATGGACAAGCTTTTGGAAAAAACGGTGAGCTCTATAGGTGATGATACGGTCTTATTCGTTATCTCAGATCATGGCTTTAAACCTTTTATGTGGGGCTTTCATGTAAATTCCTGGCTGCACAAAGAAGGATATATTGTTTTGAAATCAGGAGACGAGAGCAAGGCCTGGTTTGAAAATGTCGACTGGAGCAGGACAAAAGCTTATTGTCTTGGAATGGCAGGCATCTATCTTAATATCAAAGGCCGTGAAGCTAAGGGCATTGTTGCCAGTGACGGTGAAGAAGCTGAATTAAGAAAAGAGATCAAAGAAAAACTTGTCAAATTTATAAACCCGGCGACAAATCAGCCTGTGCTGAATGACGTCTTCGATTCAAAAGAGATTTTTTCAGGCCCGTATAAAGAAAACGCCCCTGATCTGATCCTGGGGTACAACGAAGGATACAGGGTCTCCTGGGATGCCGCGATCGGGAAGATCACAAAAGACATTATTGAAGATAACACAAAAAGCTGGAGCGCTGACCACTGCATTGACCCGCGATTGGTGCCGGGGGTGCTTTTTTCAAACAGAAAAATCAAATCCGGCAGCCCGTCAATCGTTGATATGGGCGCAACTATCTTAAACCTTTTCGGTATCAAACCACCGGCTTATATGGACGGAAAGAATATTTTAGAGGAAAAATGAAAAATATTTTGTTTACTTCAGGCCTGATATTTGTTTTACTAATAATTTCTTTTACCGGGGCTGTTGCAGCGGACAAGAAATTCATCATACTCGGAATTGACGGTATGGATTACACTGTACTGAGTGAGATGATGGAACGGGGTGAAATGCCCAATTTTGTAAAATTCAGGGAGTCAGGGGATTTTAAACCGCTTCTAAGCAGCGTCCCGCCGCAAAGCCCGGTGGCCTGGTCGAATTTCATCACAGGGATGGACCCGGGCGGTCATGGTATTTTTGATTTCATTCACAGAACGCCTGAAGATCTTCTCCCTTATCTTTCTACTTCAAAAACTGAAGCACCGTCAAAAGTTTTTTCTATCGGAAAATACCGGATACCTCTGAAAAGCGAAGAGATAAAATTATTGAGAAAAGGGAAACCTTTCTGGGACATTCTTGAAGAACACGGGATTCCTACAACGATTATTTCAATCCCCGCGAATTTTCCGTCAATCAAAAGCGCCGGACGCTCTCTGTCAGGTATGGGGACACCGGACATTTTGGGCTCTTACGGCTCATTCACATATTTAACATCAGACCCAAATGATAAAGGTAAAAAGGTCACCGGAGGCGTAATACATCCTGTAGAAGTCAGAGATAATCAGGTCAAAAGTTTCATCCCAGGGCCGCCGAATTCTCTTGTTGACGGCGCGCCTTCGTCAAGCGTTGATGTTACAACGTATGTTGATCCTGAAAACAGCGTTGCAAAAATTGTGGTCAACGGCAACGATATCCTGTTGTCCAAAGGGGAATGGAGCGAGTTTGTACGGGTTGAATTTGAGATGATACCCCATATAGTTAGTGTTTCAGGGATCGTCCGGTTTTATTTGAAAGATGTCCACCCTTATTTTAAACTCTATATTTCCCCGGTAAATATTGATCCCTCTGATCCTGCCATGCCGATTTCAAACCCCGAAGATTATGCAAAAGAATTATATAAAAACATCGGCTTTTTTTATACTCAGGGGATATCGGAAGATACAAAGGCGCTTGATAACGGCATCTTGTCAGAGGATGAATTTCAGCAGCAGGCCCAGGTTGTGCTGAGAGACAGGCTGAAGATTCTTGATTATGAATTAAAGAGGTTTAAAAAGGGGCTGCTCTTTTTTTATATTTCTACTATTGATACGAGCAGTCACATGTTCTGGCGATATATTGCAAAGGACCATCCCGACTATAACACCGAGGAGTATAAAAAATACCGGAATGTCATGTTTGATCTCTATAAGAGAATGGACGTTATCCTGGCCGATGTTCTTAAGCGCGTTGATGATAATACCGTTGTCATGATCATGTCGGACCACGGGTTCGCGGATTTCCAGTGGCAGGTGAACATTAATTCATGGCTGGCAAAAGAGGGGTACATTGAACTGCTTCCTGACTGGAAGCCTGAACAGGAATATTTTGAATCCGTGAAATGGTCCGGGACAAAGGCGTATGCGCTCGGCATCAACGGATTGTATATCAACCTCAAGGGCCGGGAGAAATACGGTATAGTCGGCCCCGGCGAATATAAACATCTTGTTGATGAGATAGCTTCTAAACTGGAAGCGATGACTGACCCGAAAACCGGCAGGCGGGTCATAAGACAGGCGTTTAAAAAGGATGAGACATATCATGGTTCCTCCATGGATATTGCTCCGGACATTGTCGTCGGATTTTATCGAGGATATCGCTCCTCTGATGAGAGCGCGCTCGGTCAATTTTCTAAAGAAGTCATAATCGAAAATTCAAGAAAATGGGGCAGTGATCACTGCATTGATTACCGCGAGGTCCCGGGGATCGTTCTTCTAAATAAAAAGATAACTCTGAGAGAACCGGCGCTTTTTGATATAGCGCCTACAATTCTTAAGGAGTTCGGTATTGATCCTTTGCCGGAAATGGTAGGGAAATCCATCTATTAGTTTGTGAGGAGGTCATGTGTTTGGTCCAAAAATAAAACTCTCAAAAGATTTATATGAAAAAGTAAAACGTCTCGCTGAACTCTCAGGTTATTCATCCGTTGACGAATTTGTTGTTCATGTCCTGGAGAAAGAGATAACAAAGGTCAGTCAGGATGACGATGAAGAAAAAGTCAAAGAGCGTCTGAAAGGTCTGGGGTATATTTCATAATCATGGCAGTTATTTTTAATATTATTAACAGTATCTTCGGCATACTGTTCTATCCCTTTGAGAATTTAAATCCGGCATGGGGGATGATATGGATATCTTTAACGGCCGGTGTTCTGATGCTGATAATTTTCCGTTTTACATCAAACCAGGAAGGGATCAAAAAATCGAAAGCTAAAGTAAGCGCCTATATACTTGAGATGCGGCTGTTCAACCATGATCTCGGGAAGATGCTTGCATCACTTGGAAGGACCTTAGGGGCAAATCTGGTGTATCTTCGTTTCATGCTTGTTCCTCTCGTCTTTATAATTATTCCTGTGTTGATAGTTTTAATTCAAACAGGTTACCGGTATGAAAACCGTCCTTTGAAGCCTGGTGAAGCGGTAATAGTCAAGGCCATATTGAAAAAGGATTTTTCCGTTGTCAATACTCCTGTAGAGTTAAAGGCCCCGGACGGGGTTGTTGTCGAGACAGGAGCATTAAGGATCGGATCTCTAAATGAGGTAGACTGGCGTATAAGTTCTCAGAAAGCAGGAAATTACGAACTTGTCTTTTATGTAAACGGGAAAGAATACGGGAAGAATCTTCATGCCGGAGAAGGATTATCTGTTCTCAGTGCAGAGAGGGCAGGTCCTTCTTTTTCCTCACTGATGTTAAATCATTCCGAGTCGAGACTGCCTGATGATTCTCCCTTTATTTCTTTATATGTGTCATATCCTGACAGAGTGTTAAAGATAATGGGATTTGAGTTCCATTGGATTATCTGGTTTTTTATCTTCTCAGTTATTTTCAGTTTTGCCTTTAAAGGTATTTTTAAGGTAGAACTGTAATCTTTTGCGTTAATCTATCTGATCCGTCCTAACCCGAATAATGCAGTCATTGAAAAATAAAGGCAAAGACATTATGGACTTATCGATTGTTGTTCCTTTGTATAACGAACATGAAAGTGTCGTGGAGCTTTATCGGAAAATCAAATCCGAGCTTCAAAAGCTTTCTCTGTCGTATGAGATCATTTTCGTCGATGACGGATCAACAGACGGGACTTGGGACGTTGTTGAAAAACTGAAAGCGGACAATCCCGAATTAAAGGGGATAAAATTCAGACATAATTGCGGGCAGACAAGCGCAATGGTAGCCGGATTTAATTATGCATCAGGCGAGATAATTATTACGCTGGACGGAGACCTGCAGAACGACCCATCCGATATTTCCGTGTTACTGGAGAAAGTAAAGGAAGGCTATGATATAGTGAGCGGCTGGCGTAAAGACAGGAAGGACCATTTTTCAAGGGTCTTCCCGTCAAGAATTGCTAATACCGTTATCTCATTGGCAACTGGCGTGAAATTGCATGATTATGGCTGCACTCTCAAGGCCTACCGCGCCGAATGTATTAAACAGCTCCACGCATACGGAGAGATGCACAGGTTTTTCCCGGCCCTTGCCAGTATGACCGGCGCAAGGGTCGCTGAGATCCCGGTTAAACATTATCCAAGGAAGCACGGCAAATCAAAATACGGATTTGACCGCATCTTCAAGGTATTCAGCGACATTCTTGCCATGAGCCTGATTATCAGGTTTTCATCCACTCCGCTAAAGGGTTTTGTTTATTGCGCTATCCCGTTTCTGTTGCTTACATTTTCTTTTGGCCTGCTGGGATGCCTGGCTGTTCTTTTGGACTTTACCAAAGGAAAAGACACCATTTTTTTTATTGCAGCTGCTTTGAGCGGAATGGGGGCCATACATCTTATCACAATTGGAGTGATAGGTGAGCTGGTGGTAAGTACCAGCGACCTGACCCACACTCAACTTCCTGAGACAACCAAGAAAACAATCACTATCAATAATGACTGCGAGACAAAATAATTCTACTCTAAAGTATTCGGTTATTTTTCTCCTCGAAGATCAGAACACGGATGTTCTGCGTTTTATGAAGGATATGTATGATCTTTTTTCTTCAAGACCCGACTCGTTTGAAATGATCATCATTGCAAACGGTACAGGAGGTTTTTTAAAAAATATGCTGATGGGAGATCCCGTATTTGCAGGAAAGATCAAGGCCCTTGAAATGAGCAATAAGGCATCTCAGGCCGTCTGTCTTAAATCCATTTTGAATGAATGTAAAGGTGAATTTTTTATAGTGTCCGGTTCATATCAGCAATTAATGCCGGAATCATATGAAAAACTTCTCGACAGCGTGGATGATGACACGGATATTGTAAGTCCCTGGAGACAGCACAGGTTTGACCCTTCTATTTACAGGATGCAGTCAAGCGTATTTAACGCACTTGTAAGATGGATCACCGGGTTCAATATGCATGATCTGAGCTGTAATGTGAGAATATTCCGGCGTGAGATACTTGAACAAATTGATTTGTATGGTAACATGTATCGTTTTCTTCCCATCTTTTCAGCGCAAAAAGGATTCAAAAACAGGGAAGTTAAATGCGAACATTTCAAAGAACACGGGGAGCCCCGTAAGGCGCGGGCAGGCTTTTATTATCTATCAATTTATTTAAGCAGGATAATAGATATTTTCACCCTGTATTTTAATACATCTTTTACAAAGAAACCGTTGAGGTTTTTCAGTTCCATAGGAATTATTTCCATTGTGATAAGCATAGTCATTAATTGCATACTCTTCCTTCAGAAAATATTTTATGGCCAGAATATGGCGCTCCGCCCTGTATTTATATTGGCTATTTTCCTGCTGGTCGTGGGGGTGCAATCCGCTGGTATGGGTCTGCTTGGAGAGATCATTGCATTTACATATGGACGCCGCAAGAAGGAATATATTATAGAGAAGATAATATAGAAGGGTCATGAAATAGTATCTTTTTATTATTATGCTCAATTCTGAACAGACCAATATGAATTTGAAATATCATATGCTTTTTGCCCTTATATTAGTATCGGCGGTTGCATTGAGGATTATTTATTATATGGGGCCTTCCGGGGCCGACGATATGATCTATTTTTCCGTGGTGGAGAAGTTATTATCAAATCAGGATGCCGGGACGGCCATAAGCTCGTCAACGCATTGGGGTGTAAGGCTTGGCATGGTACTGCCTGTCTGGGCGGCAATGAAGGTATTCGGCATTTCGGAGTTCTCATCATATTTATTTCCGATGCTTTCGTCTGCCGGCATAATGGTTTTTATTTACATTGCAGCGTTGAGACTATTCAATCATCAGGTGGCACTGTTGTCTTCACTGACTTTTGCCCTGCTGCCGCAGGATGTATATTTGTCTACTGTTATGTATCCTGACGGGCCTGTCGTTCTGTTCAGCGCGCTGTTTATTTATCTGTTCTATAAATTGTCGGGGAATAAAGAGACAGATGCCGTACAAGCAATAATTGCGGGGATTATTCTTGGCCTTGCATATTATATTCGTGAAACTGCTTTGATATTACTGATCACGGTCCCGATACTTTTGTTCCATGCGCCGAACAAGAAGAACTTTATCAAGACAGCGTTTTTCATTTTAACCGGGCTGTTGATTGCTATTGCCTTTGAGATGCTTGTTTTTTGGTTGCTGACCGGTGGTCCTCTTACCAGGTG
This sequence comes from Nitrospirota bacterium, assembly GCA_016208905.1. Classification (GTDB taxonomy): domain Bacteria; phylum Nitrospirota; class Thermodesulfovibrionia; order UBA6902; family UBA6902; genus UBA6902. The sequence continues at coordinate 459 of JACQXG010000008.1, read as the reverse complement.
GGAAATCCTCCTGGGCAAAACAAAGGTCCTTGAACTGCGGGAGTTTACAGTTTATAGCCATAGTAATGTAAGAACAGAAAGTTTGTTCAGTCAATATCTGTTCGATCCGTTCTTTGTGATCTTCGCTACTCACTGGATATCTCCTCTGATGAATATTGTAGTAGCTGGAGTTGTAATTCTACAGATGACCCGGAAAGGACATTACAGGTTCTTCTCTTTGAAGAAAGGTCATTTCTTATGGCTGTTTATTTTAACTTTCGCAATATTGGCCTTCTATTCTTTCGGGCCTATATATGGATTTAGCGTGCCATTAAAAAGGGAGGTAAGATATTACCATTCCATAATACCGCTGGCCTCCTTGCTGTCCGGGGTCATTGTCTATGAATTCATGGTACAAAAAGGCGTCAAGAGACTTATTGGTTATTCAATGGTTCTATTTTATGTCCTTGCATCTTCCAT